>JBJYWI010000014.1:0-10347 GCA_046259385.1 Anaerolineales bacterium | reverse complement strand
GGAAAATCCAGAAGGGAGATCTCTTTCATCTGGTCTATGAGGATATCCAGCGATTGGTCCAGAAGCAGCGCCAGTATTTCCTGTTTGCTCGAAACATGGTGGTATAGACTCGCCTTCTGCAAATCAACCGCATTGGCGATGTCCTTCATTGAACTGGCGTGAAAACCTTTCTGGCTGAAAATCTGTACTGCTGCTTCCAGGATTTCATCACGGTTCATAGAGTTAGCCTACCGTACGGTCGGTAGGTATAGAATAGCAAATTAAAAACCAGATGTCAAGCAGCCACTATGAAAAATAGTATTCAAACTAGCGCAAGTATAACAAATACATTTTCCAATATTTCAAACCAGTTATACTTGACGATTGCAGGATCAAGGGGTGTAATTGGACGGTGCGCCTGAAAATTAAAACCCGCTTCAATTACATAATTTTCTTATAACCGGTCTTAATCAAAATAGAATGGCAACCATCACATCTTCCCAGTCCGAACTGCCTTTAAATCGAATATTCAAAACATGGTGGCCGTTAGCTGCGAGCTGGTTGTTGATGGGTATCGAGCTCCCGGCGGTTAGCGCTACTATGGCGCGCCTGGCAGATCCGGAGATCAATTTAGCAGCCTACGGCGGGGTTGTGTTCCCCCTTTCCCTTATTGTTGAAGCGCCAATTATCATGCTGCTGGCTGCCTCAACAGCATTGTCAAAAGACAAACCATCATATATTAAAGTTCGCCGCTTTATGATGGTAACTTCTGGAATCTTAACCTGCCTGCACATTCTGATCGCCTTTTCTCCCCTCTACTATCTGCTCGTTGAAAGAATACTTGGTGTCCCGGAGGTGATCATCGAACCCGCCCGAATCGGTCTGATGATAATGACGCCATGGACTTTGTCTATTGCCTACCGGCGTTTCAATCAGGGCGTTTTGATCAGGTTTGGTCAATCGCAGGCTGTGGGGATAGGCACAGTTATCAGGCTTACAGCCGATGCCCTGGTTCTGGTTTTCGGCCTGCTTATCGCCAGCATTGATGGGATCATTGTCGCGACAAGCGCAGTTATTGCTGGTGTAATTTGTGAAGCAGTCTATTCCCGGATTGTAGTTAAACCTGTTGTAGAGGGACCATTGGAAAATGCGCCAATTGTAGAACCGCCTCTTGATTTAAGCGCATTTTTAAAATTTTACGTGCCTCTTGCGATGACATCCCTACTGTTTTTGCTCACTAATCCAATAATTAGCGCGGCAGTTAGCAGAATGCCTCAAGCGCTAGATTCGCTCGCGGTATGGCCGGTGATAAGTGGATTGATATTTATTTTCCGCAGCCCGGGAATGGCATATAATGAAGTCGTGGTTGCGCTGTTAGATGAGCCCCGGTCAAGTTTAAATTTGCGTAAATTTGCCCTGTATTTATCGCTGATCACATCCGGTCTGCTTCTTTTCGCCGCAATCACACCGGTCGCAAATTTCTGGTTTGGACAAATCTCCGCTTTGACTCAAAAATTGAGCCAGATGGCGCAAAATGGTCTCTGGCTTGCCATTTTGATCCCTGCTTCCAACGTATGGCAAAGCTGGTATCAAGGGGTGCTAGTATACGATCGTAAAACTCGCGGGATCACAGAAGCAGTCCTGATATATTTAATCATCAGCGCGGTTTTACTCTCTTTCGGGGCGATTTGGGGGCAGGTCACTGGATTATATTTCGCCCTCAGTGTATTTACGACAAGTGTGGTTGTTCAAACTGTCTGGCTTTGGTTTCGATCGCGACCTGTTTTGGAAGGAATCTATACCCGCGACCGGAACACCGCTGCCAATCCCATGACAGACAATCATGGAATAACTGGACCAAATCACTCATGACATCTAACAAATTTTTCGAATTCACTTCACTCAGGATTTGATGGATTACCCACAGGCGGCCTTTTTCCTGCAGGGAATCGCACTGGGATTATCAGCAGCAGCGACACCAGGGCCTCTGCAGTCTTATTTGATATCACAAACCCTGATTGGCGGCTGGCGAACAGGAATCATGGTAGCATTTGCACCTTTAGTAGGCGATCCTCTGGTTGTGTTTTCAATTGTGTTTTTGCTCGATCAGTTCCCGGATTACATCATACAACTGGTCGGAATTGTTGGAGGTTTGTTTGCACTTTACACAGCATACGGGATTTACCACCAGTGGAGAGATACCTATTTTGAGCAAGATGCAGAGGAACAATCCGGGGGAAAATCACGTGAAGATCTCAAAAATGATTTGAATCACCACTCACCCCAACATTTGAGGGAATATCTGGGGATTGGTGCCAAAGGCGTTGCTATGAATATATTGAGCCCCGGTCTTTATCTCTTCTGGTTCTTCATAACCGGACCGATTCTTTTATCAGCCCTTGACGATTCTCTCTTATCAGGGATCTCATTTCTTCTTGGTTTCTATTCGGTGATAACCCTCGGTCTGCTGGCAATTGTTTTTATTTTTAACTTTAGCCGCCGGTTTGGTCCAGATGCAATCCGCATCCTCACTCTGATAAGCATTGCGATACTGGTAATTTTCGCTGTGATCCTTGTAATGCAGGGAATATACCGGCTTACACAGGTTGGGTAAATTGAACTCACGAAAAATTCTATGATAAACCTAATATATCTCCATTCAAAATTCGATTAATTTGATAACCATAGATACAATTAGGAAAAACTCATGATTAGAAAAGAGATTAAAGGCGAATCCATCCAAATCGAACCAGTTCAGAAAATTGAGTTCAGCTGGGTTGAAAAGGATGAACCTGCTCTAACCTCATTTGTTGTTAAATCTAGCAGCGATAATGGCACCTCAAAGGTAACCCCAATCCATAAGGATATTGGACAGGGTGAAACTCGGGATCCGTTCTGGGAAAACTGCTGGGAAGACTGGAAGAACAGTCTGGAAAAGCTAGCCTCAGTTCCAGAAGCGGGGCAGGATTTGCGCTTCACGACGAGACCGATGCTGGGAATCGTTCTAAATGATTCCAATAAGAAAAACACGGATCGATTAGGTGTTCTTTCAAGCGAGGTCGTCCGGATAAGCAGTTAGGCCTCCCGGCTTAAATTTTGAAGATGGTCCCTATCATGACTGTACGCACCTCAACCAGATGAGCAGAGTAATTAAATCAGCCCTTCAAGGAGAAAAGTAATGCATTATCGAGTACTCGGTCGAACTGGTGTAAGAGTATCCGAACTGTGTCTGGGCACCATGCAATTTGGATGGACTGCAGATGAAGAGACCTCAATGAGAATTCTTAATGCTGCATTCAAAGCCGGGATCAATTTTATCGATACCGCGAACATCTATTCTCGCTGGGTTGAAGGAAATCCGGGTGGTGTGTCTGAGACGATAATCGGAAAATGGCTGAAAAATTCCAGCATAAAACGCGACCAGATTATTATTGCCACAAAAGTGAGGGGAAAGATGGGAGAAGGGCCCAACCAAGAAGGGCTTTCAAGAATTCATATTTTGAAGGCAGTTGATGATTCTCTCAGGCGCCTCAATACGGATTATATTGATCTCTACCAAACCCACTGGTATGATGAAAACACCCCGATTGATGAAACCCTTTCTGCGCTTGACAATTTAATCAGAGGGGGTAAGGTCCGATATATCGGCTGTTCAAATTACCCTGCATGGCGTCTGGTGGAAAGCCTCTGGTGCGCGGATGAAAATAAATACCACAGTTTCACTGTATTGCAACCTCATTACAATATTGTTCATCGTTCAGAATTCGAGAGAGAACTGGCGGGAGTGTGCAGGCGGTACAATGTCGCTGTTATTCCTTATAGCCCACTTGCTGGTGGTTTTCTAACCGGGAAATATAAAAGGGATTCTGCTAACGAGAGCCAAAGAGCAGGTAGCGCTAAGAAATATTTTAATGAAAGCAATTGGAATCTGCTTGATTTACTGGAACAAATAGGTTCAGAAGAGGGGGGATTATCTATCTCCCAGACCGCTCTAGCCTGGCTTCTTTCCAACGATCTAATAACAAGTCCGATTATCGGACCCAGAACCCTGAACCAGCTTGAAGACAATCTCGGCGCCGCGGGCAGGCAGCTGAATTTTCAGAATAAAAAATTGCTGGACGAAGCCAGTAATTGGAATTAGATATGATTTTTTAAAAAGGCAATTCAGGGTTCAACTTGAATGGTTCACCGGCAGGATTACTTTAAAAGTGGAACCTTTGCCGTATTCACTGCTCACCTCCAAGCTACCGTCATGAAGTTCAACTATTTCCTTGACTATCGCCAATCCAAGACCTGTACCATGAATTTTTGATTGGCGGACATTGCGTCCCCGGTAAAAACGTTCAAAAATATGCGACAAATCCTCTTCCTCAATCCCTATCCCTGTATCCCGGACGATCACGCATACATTTCCGTCTGAATTTAAAGTCTCAATGCAAATCTCTCCTTTGCTTGTGTACCTAACTGCATTTGAGACAAGATTTGTGATCGCTCGCGACATCTGGTTCCCATCCCCCCAGACCGTCGGCAAATCCGAGCATGGGGCAAATTTCAATTGCAACCCCATATCTTCCACCAGAGGTTTATGGGCGCTGATCACCTGATCAGCTAACAGATTAATGTCTAATTGTTCAAATTCCATCTTCTTTGCTTTCGCCATTGCAAGCCTTGAAAGGTCGAGAATATCCTCGACAAGTTTGGTTAACAGCAGGCTTTGCTCCTTTATCACCTTTAAATAATTTGGTTGTTTATTTTTCGGGGCCTTTTCAAGCAGCTCAAGATAGAGGTGAATGTTCGCGGTTGGTGTTCGCAATTCGTGTGAGACATCCGAGACGAACATATCCTTTAGGTGATCCAGTTCCTTTTGATGGGTGATATCCCGCTGGCTTCCAACATAACTTATAATTTTTCCACCCTGATCACGCACAGGCGCGATGGTGAGTTGTATATCGTAAACGCTCCCGTCAATACGGGGATTTACCAGTTCACCGCTCCAAACAGCTCCTTTAGCCAATGTTTCCTGCATACTATTCATAACCACTGGATCGTTGAATCGTTGAAGGAGTTCTCGATGTTTTCGATCTCTCAGCTCCTCAGCCTTAAATCCAGTCTGTCTCTCAAACGCCTGGTTTACCGTGATAATATGACCATCCAGGTTGGTCACAAACACGCCTTCACCTACACTCGCCAGGATCGCCTCAACCCGTTCCTTGGCGTTATGCAGTTCCGCTGTCCGTGACTGTACTCGAGCCTCCAGATCAGCCGCATAATCTCTCAATTGTGTTACTAGGTGAATGTTTTCAATGGCGGGGCTCATCTGGCGAGCTAGAATTCTGAGAATATCCATATCTTCCCCACTGAAAACATCACCCCCAAGTTTCGGGCCCAGCGCAAGCAGCCCTTGAATCTTATCGTGGCCGACCACCGGTACCCAGAGATGAATTTGCTCGCTGTTTAAAAGCTGGAGCTCTTCAGTAGTTAAGGTCACCTCTGATAACGCTCGTCTCAAGGAATTTCTTTCAATTGCTCCAATCTTTAATAAATATGTCAGGCTTGTGCGAGGCAGAACCGGATAGGCGCTTCCAATAGGTTCATTCAGATCAGAGCGTGAAGAAAGCTCAATCACAGAAAAATCCCCCTCACTGTCGCGCAAAAATACACAGGTCTCTTCTAATCTGAATGTATCCACTAGCCGGTGGCTGACTTCTTTCGCCAGCGAATGCAGATCAGTATACTGTTCCAGATTCCGTGTCATTTCTGTGACAGCAGATCTATAGTCATACCAACCGCCATAGAAAACCGAGTCAACAAATTGTTGTACCCGATTTCGAAGTGGAATAAAAAATGATGCCAGGATCAAAACTAAGATTGTATTGATCAAAGGGCTCAATGCAGCGCTCTGCGGCAGGAATAACTGAATTACCCCGTTTAGAAGCAGATAAAACCCACCAAGGATGGAATACACTAAAATAAACGTTGCCCCGCGGTTTACGTGCGCCTCAATCTCAATTAAATTCAGCCTGAAGATGGCATAACCGTAGGTAATTGGGAGCAGCCCGAGCACCAGGAATGTCAGAGGGTATGGGATAAGCGGCTGGTGAAACAAAGCATCTGGAAGGATTGTTAATGAAACGATCGGGATAGCTGTTAACCCTCCACCAAGTGCTACAATTCGGATTTTTCCGCGTGCGCCCGCATAAGCTGGATGCCGGTAGTACTGTACCAGCAACCCCACCACGATCAGCAGATTTAACGCCAAAAATATCCTTCCTGAGGACAGATACAGGGAATACCAGTTTAATGACCGGACTTGCAGGTACCCCCATACTAAATAAGGCAAACTGCCAATTAGCGCAATCAGATACAGTATTGGAAGCAAGGTATGAAACCATCTTCTGGGTGCAATTTGCGGAAATAAAAGATGTAGATGGACAGACAGGGGACCAATAAACCAGAGAAAAATATTAAATACAATCGCAGACCACAATGGTCCTGAATACGATCCAACCCCTGCAGCCAGCGTCAGAGCAGCAATCTGGCACCATGCGAAAAACCCATCAGCGGCGCTGTCACTTGGTTTGAATGTTTGAACACCAACTCCAACTGCCCAGAATATCAAAGCCACAAACAACGGAACCAGCCTTAATAGCACCTCAGAAAACGGTGGGTCTATGAGTCTGATCGTTATCGGAATTTTCTTTTCATCCCTCTCAACTAGGAAACTAACCTGGTCCCCCCCTCTTTTACCGGTATAAAAATAATATGCTTCTTCCCAGGGTACCCCCTCAATTTCCAGGATTCTATCGTCGACCTGGAGAAGTCCAGCGGCAGGACCATCCGCATCCAATTCACTGATTAGTCCGGTAGGATGAATATCGCCAATTCCATCATGCGGGTAGGTCACCACCCTGAACCCTGTCCAGAAAATAAATCCAAGAACAACCAGCGCGATAATAAACGGTAGGCTGATCCACCAGCGGCGAGAGTAATATCTTGTGAGAATTTGAGTTAGCTCACTCATTAAATATTCATTCTAGCATAATAAGCCTTGAACAAAACTTATCCACACAAAAATACAGTAGCAAAAAAAGCTGCTGGAAGATATAACGCACTTTTTAAATTGATTAATTATTTGGACCGAGTTTTATCAACATTCTCTCCAGATATTCAGCGGCATTTCTCACAGGATTTGCTCTTGCTAAACTTTTTTTCGCCAAAGCCCGGTAACGTTCCATTTCAGCAAGCAAATAAACCACAACCCCCGTCTCTTCCAGCAACCGGATCATCTCATCAATCACAGTTGCATCCGCAGGATCCTGATTCAACAACTCTAGTAAAAGATTTTTCTTTTCCGCCGGAAACACCTCGAAGGCGTAAACAAATGGTAGGGATTTGCGTAAATTCTGCCAGGTTTGTCTTGAACGAATTTCATGAATGTGGTTGAATTCTTCCAGGTCATCTAGAATCTGGATAAGCGATCCTAAATGGTGCCCAAATTCCTGATATCGTTCCAGTATATTAATATCTCCGGTTGCCAATCTCGCTCCGGCCCAGCATGCCATACCGAAAAATTCTCCGGATTTAGCTCTTGTAATTTGCCAGTAACTTTCAAGTGAAAGGCTTTTTTCAGTCAGGTCGCGCTGCTGCCCACTGCACATAATAAGAAAACCGCTGGTCAATCTCTCGATAATTTCTGTTGCGATCCGGGAAGTTCTGCTTTTTTTGTGCAGGCTGTCAAGCAAATGAGCCGCGCTGAAGAAGTGACCTGACGCTACATTAATTGCTGCACCCGGACCAAGCTCCTGCCACCATTTTTCGGGTTGGTCACAGTCCTCAATTGTATCCATAATATCGGCGGCAATGTAGAACAACAACCAGGCAGCCGCGATATCATTTGCCCATTGGATTTGCCCACCCGCAGAATGACAGCACAACCCAGGTAAAATAGCCCACCTTGAAGGATCCTGGTCAGCGTTTTTTCGCCTTTTAGTATTACGCGGAAGAGCACTTCGCATGGCAGCTTTGAATTCGGGCCACGCCTGGCTCTGCGACCAGGAACCTTCAATGATTTGCCAGATTTGCTCCGGCAATTGAGATACTAATATGTCAAAAATGTCTATATTACATCCAACCGCGATGGATTAATGCTAATTCCAATAATCTAACCTTTCTGTTTTCAGGATGATTTCCGTTCATTAATCCTGATTTCAAAAACGCCTTTTCTTCCCAGCTGAGCCGTAGATTTTTATCCGCAAGAGCGGTTTCCGGATCAATGCTCCACAAGGCTGCAAATTCATCATCGGTTGAAATATTATATACAACTTGAGCTAATGACATTGATTCTCCATTCATATATTCGATTGGTTACATCCATCCACGATGGAGTAAAGCAAGTTCGGACAGCCGTACTTTGCCATCATTGCCAGACCTGCCGTTCTTGAGTCCCGCAGACAGAAAAGCAAATTCCTCCCGGCTGAGCTGCAAGCCACTCTCTACCAGGGCAGTCTCAGGATCAAGCTGCCATTGGGCGGCAAATTCATTATCTGTGGTGATGTTGTAAACGACCTGTGCTAATGACATTTTTATCTCCTTTTTTGTATAATATTGATACGGATAATCATAGAAACAAGTTTTTATGTTGTGAAACCGTTTCACTCATTCAATTTGGTATCGGTAACAATAATGAATAAACCACCTCCCTACTCTTTTCTATTATTAAATAATAGCCCGCTTTTACTATTGCTTAGCAATGATAAACTTACAAAAATGTAAGCCAATTGGATTATCGCATTCTGAAATAATGGTATCAAGCTGATAATAAAAAAGTATACTAGTCCATCTCGCAACAACCTAGCTGCGATAAATTCATGAATGATTGAGGTCAATGAATGGATGTTTTTACGACAAGAAAAGGTAATAAAATTTATACGCTGGATCATCATTTCCAGGGGATTACCAGTGCAATTGCAAGCTATTTGATTCCCCATTCAATGGGAGGGATATTGGTTGAAACTGGTCCCGGTTCTACAACAGACCGGTTGGTGAAGGAATTGAACAACTGCGGATATGATCCATCTGATATAAACGACGTTTTTTTGACGCATATCCATCTCGACCATGCTGGTGCGGCAGGCTGGTTTGCCAGTATGGGTGCAAACATATATGTCCACCACATAGGCGCTCCTCATCTAAAAAATCCGGAGAAACTGCTTTCTAGCGCTGCTCGCCTTTACGGAGATAAAATGAATGAACTATGGGGAGAGTTTATACCAGTTCCCCATAATAAAATTATTGAACTAGAGGATGGCACTGAGATTTCCATTAATGGGCTGCAAATAAAAGCGCTTGATACACCCGGTCATGCCAGCCACCACCACGCCTATCTTTTTGAAGACGTGCTATTCTCCGGAGACATAGGAGGCATCCGTATGCGGAACCTGAATCACATCAGGCTGCCTATGCCGCCCCCTGAATTTAATTTGGAATTATGGAAGAACAGTGCTGCAAAGTTACTAGATGAGAACCGGAATGGATCGTTCAGCTCGATCGCACCAACTCATTTTGGAATCTTTACAGATGCAGACTGGCACATGTTTGCGATTAATTCTGCACTGGATGAAATTGACACCTGGATGAATGAAACTATGCCGGCTGGATATGATTTAAAGGAGTTAAACGAACACTTCCTGGATTGGACTGAAAAACGATCTCTTAAAGAAGGTCTAACTCTTGAGCAGATCCAACCTTACGAGGCAGCAAATCCATCCTGGATGTCAACCTATGGAATATCAAGATACTGGCGCAAAAAACGCCAGCATCTAATCGAATAAAATTTTTTATTAAGGATGCAGCATGAAGAATATAGGCATTTCCACCACACGTATCGATGCCCGTTCGAAAGTAACCGGGGAGGCTCTGTACCCGGGAGATATAAATCTACCTGACCAGGCGTATATGAAAATCCTTTTTGCCAGATACCCCCATGCAATTATTCACAACATAAATACTGAGGAGGCTCAAAAAATTAAAGGTGTTCTGGCAATTTTGACAGCCAAGGATGTTCCAAATAATGAGTACGGGTTGATCATGCCGGACCAGCCGGTGCTTTGCGGTCCGGGCTCAAATAAACCTTACGCTGACCGGGTTCGATTTATTGGGGATCAGGTTGCGGTCATCATTGCGGATTCCGAAGAAGCTGCTCTAAAGGCGCGCGAATTAATTAATGTGGAATACGAACAACTCCCCGTAATCACAGACCCTGAATTCAGCCGTACGGCTGAAGCCCCAAAACTGCACCCAGACCGCGATTCAAATATTTTCTGCCACTACAGAATAAGAAAAGGCGACATCAATCAAGGCTTTGAAGCA
>JBJYWI010000013.1:0-79490 GCA_046259385.1 Anaerolineales bacterium | reverse complement strand
TCGTCTTGCCGTGGTCAATGTGTCCCATTGTCCCAACGTTCATGTGCGGCTTTGTACGCTCAAATTTTTGCTTCGCCATGCAATTCTTACTCCTCTTAAATAAAAATCTAATTCCGGTAACGAGAGCCCTCAATGGGATTTGAACCCATGACCCCGTTCTTACCAAGAACGTGCTCTACCGCCTGAGCTATGAGGGCTTGTCGCCACATAATTATAAGCCGGCAAGTTATATTCCATTACCTGCCAGCGGTTGAGGTGGGCGGTGAAGGATTCGAACCTCCGAAGGCTTATGCCAACTGATTTACAGTCAGTCCCCGTTGGCCACTTGGGTAACCGCCCGTGCAACTTTAAATTCTATTGTTCAGCCGTTAATGGCTCGAGATCAAAGCCAATCTTTTCAGCTTTGATCGCTAGCCACCAACCTGAGCCGACGACGGGAATCGAACCCGTAACCTACCACTTACAAGGCGGTTGCTCTGCCGTTTGAGCTACGTCGGCGAGATGTTAAGGTAGCCTTGAAAAAGGCGAAACGCATTATACCAGAGTGCCCTTAACGCGACAAGGCTGCCGACACCGGGCAGACCCAACCAGCTAATAGAAACCTGCAGCGGGGAGGGAGTCTATCAGGGTTTACCCCTGCCGTCAATGGATAGGAAGGGGAGCCTGGAGTCCGGATTATTTATCCAGTTCGGCTCGGCTGAACATCGCCAAATAAAGGGCAATGGAGCCGGCTACTGCGGCATTGAGCGAATCAATTTTTCCAGTAATTGGAAGATTCATGAGCTGGTCGCAGGATTTTCGCACAAGCTGGCGCATACCGTGGGCTTCGTTGCCCACCACTAACGCAAGCGGTCCTGTTAGCTGTAATTGATCCGGCTGCAAAGCGCCAGATTTACTATCCAATCCTATCACCCAGACATCCTCTTTTTTCAAACGGGTTATGGACTGAGCCAGGTTCGCCTGCGCGATTAATAAATGCTCGCTTGCCCCGGATGAGGCGTTTACCACCGCGGGTGTAACAGATGCGGACCGCCTTGGAGGTAGAATGACTCCGTGAATCCCTACTGCCTCCCCGGTGCGAAGCAAGGTGCCCAGATTCTGGGGATCCTGGAGTGTGTCCAGCAGGAGAATAAATGGAGGCTGGTCTTGAGCGGCAGCGTTTTCCAGAATCTCATCGTAGGAACTGTATATGTACCTGCCTGTCTGCAGGACTACTCCCTGATGACCATCCACCATACTGTCTAAACGTGGCCGGGAGACATGTTCAACGGGTATTTTTTGTGATTTGGAAAGTTGTAGAATTTTATCTAACCGGTCGTTGGCCTGGACGCCCTGAGCGATGATCAGGCGCTGGATATCTCTGCGATTGGCTCGCAGGGTCTCATAAACTGGATTGCGCCCATAAATTATTTCCATCGCCAGGAGGTGCCTTCTTTCCCATCCTCGAGGCTGACCCCCAATTCTTCCAGACGGTTTCTAATTTCATCTGAGAGATCCCAGAGTTTCTGTTTGCGCAGTTCTTCCCGAACAGATACCAGCATATTTACAAATGGGTCTGCGCCCGTTTGGGCTGAATGCGCTGTCACCAATCTCAAACCAAGCACAGAGCTCATTTCGGAAAGCAGGTTTTGCGCTTCCAGCAAGTTTTCTGCATTCATACCGGCATCCCGGGAGGAATTAATCGCTCTAACAAGATCAAATAAATTTCCGAGAGCGCCGGCGGTGTTGAAGTCATCATCCATTGATTCGGCAAATCCGGAGCGGGTACGTTCCATCTGCTCCCTTAATTGCTCTTTCTGGGAGGGGGTTGAGGAATCTTGGGAGGCTGATGCCGGCCGGATACCGGAGCGGAGCCGATCCAGGGCGCGCTCTGCATGGGATATGGTCTCTTCATTAAAGGTCAGGGGGCTACGGTAATGCGAATTCAGTACCATCATGCGCAAAACGCCTCCTTCGTGTTCCGATAAAAACTCATCGATGGAAACCAGATTCCCGACCGATTTTGACATCTTCTCGCCGGATAACTGGAGCATTCCGTTATGAACCCAGTAGCGGGTGAACGGGAGGCCGGTGTAGCTTTCGGATTGGGCGATTTCGTTCTCGTGATGCGGGAAGATCAGGTCATTGCCGCCGCCGTGGATATCAATCTGTTCCCCGAGGTGCGAATAACACATTGCGGAGCATTCGATATGCCAACCAGGCCGGCCCTTGCCCCAGGGGCTTAGCCAGGCTGGCTCTCCGGGCTTGGCGGCTTTCCAAAGGGTAAAGTCCAGCGGGTTTTCTTTGCGTCTATCAACTTCAATTCTGGCACCTGCTTGCATATCTTCCAGTTTTCTCCCGGAGAGCTTTCCGTAGCCATCGAACTTTTCGACCCTGAAATAGACATCCCCGCCGGATTCATATGCGTAACTCTTATCGACCAAACCCTGGATCATCGAAATTATTTGATCCATGTCCTGAGTAGCGCGCGGATTAACCGTAGCCGGGAGTATATTAAGCGCCTTAAGGTGCTGGTTGAACTTCTGGATATAGTGCTCTGCCAATTCAAAAGGATCTTTGTTGCCCTCGTTGGCGCGCTGGATAATCTTGTCGTCCACATCGGTGTAATTCATCACATGACGCACTTCAAACCCTCGATATTCGAGATAGCGGCGGATGATATCAAATACCAGCGCGGACATACCATGACCTACATGGGCTTTATCGTACACCGTTGGACCGCATACATACATACGCACGTGACCAGGCACAATTGTCTCCAGCGGTTGCTTGCGGCGCGTCCCGGTGTTGTAAATGCGCACTGTCATAGCATTTCCCTCACTTTACCCGTTGAATTGATCTTCTCAATATCGGTATATGGTTAATGGTTATCACCCAGGCGGGCAAAAATCATCCGCCCTGCGGCGGTCTGGAGCACTTTGGTAACATTGACGGTCGATTGAGTATTAATGTAGTCCTTTCCATCTTCAACTACCACCATTGTGCCATCGTCGAGGTAAGCGATTCCCTGGTCGGCTTCTTTTCCCTCCTGGATAATATTGACTTCTATTGTTTCACCTGGTAGAAGGACAGACTTAACAGCATTTGCGAGTTCATTGACATTCAGGACCTTGACGCCCTGGAGTTCGGCGACCTGGTTTAAATTGAAGTCATTAGTCAAAATTGGGGCGCGCAACTGGCGGGCGAGAACAACCAGTTTTTCATCAACTTCCTTTACGCCTTCGACATCAATATCGGATATCCGGACCGGCACTGTCATATCCTTTTGAAGTTGGGAAAGAACTTCCATCCCGCGCCGGCCGCGCTGTCTGCGCATTGTGTCCGGCGAATCTGCGATGTACTGCAGTTCGTTCAACACAAAGCGGGGCAGCAGCAGGGTGCCGGAAATGAAACCTGTCCGGGCGATGTCCGCAATCCTCCCATCAATGATCACACTTGTGTCAAGCAATATTTTGCGTCCGGATTCCCCTTTCTTTGAGACTTCCGCGTCATTGTGTCCCTCTTCACTTTGAGAACTTGATTTTAATGGCCACCTGGGGCGGAATCCGCCGAAAATTTCGTTCTGGCGCATGACAAATATAACAATACCAAGGTAGCTGAACAACAGTACTCCGATGAAGGGAAAGATCTGACCTAAAGGGTCCGGAAGCAGGGAGAGCGGATAAGCCAGAAGGGCTGCAACCAGCAACCCCACAACCAACCCGACCAGCCCAGCCATCAAAGACTGCAGCGAGGTTTTTCCAAGAACAGAAACCAGGTACCGGGCAGGACGGGTGGTGAGGTAAGGGGCGACTAGGAACCCGATAAAAACACCTACGACGCCCAGAACCGCCGAAACCACAATTGTGTTCAGTTGAAATGTCTGGCTCAGCGATATCCCCCAGTAAAAACCCAGGATTCCCAAAAGGATTGAGCCAATGATCCGAAAAATAAGTTCTATACGATTCTTCATAACTAACTCCTGACATTTATCAAGAGCGTCGATCATTTGCGCCCACGCCAGAGCCGATGTTACTATACGGATTGTGATTTATTGCCGCGATTTTCCGGGTTGGAGATGGTTGACAAGAATAAAAAAGAATAAGTGCGGCTCAACCCGATATGTGCACCGGACTGGTGTGAGCAAAATATCAATGAATAAGTTTATGTCCGACGCTGATCAAAATAAATAATTGCTTTTTATATTATATAACAAAAAATGATCCTCTATGTTTGATTCATATAAAAATCGTTATTTATTGCGGTTTTAAACCTTCTAATCGATCAAGCCACATTTTTAATTTGATTTTTGTGGAGAAGCTGTAAGCCTGGTGCGCATTATTTGAACTCTTAAAATATAATTGAGAAGCATCAGGTGTCTAGTCGGGGTTCAGGCATAACCGTCACTTGGAAAGATATTTTCTGTTTAAAAATTCAGCACGGGAGTAATCAATGACAGCCGCACAACTTCAACCCCTCCATAAAATAAGCGAAACTGAATACAGGAAGCGAATTTGGGCCTGGACGATGTACGATTGGGCGAATTCAGCGTTTGTGACGACGGTGATGGCGGCTGTACTGCCGGTTTATTTCAGCCAGGTTGCCGGGGCGACTCTCCCCAGCCCGACTGTGGCGACAGCGTACTGGAGCACTAGTTTAAGTATTTCCCTTTTGATTGTGGCAGTTCTTTCTCCTATCCTGGGCACCATTTCGGATATTAAGCGCGGCAAGAAAAAATTCCTGGCGTTCTTTGTAACTGTGGGTATCTTCAGTGTTGCCCTGCTTGTGTTTGTGCAAACCGGAGATTGGTTGCTTGCTGCAGTGCTGGTGATTCTGGGACGGATTGGTTTCAGCGGTGCAAATGTTTTTTACGATGCCCTGCTTCCGCATGTTGCCATGGAGCAGGACAGGGATAAGGTATCAACACGCGGATACGCGATGGGCTATCTGGGGGGCGGAATCTTGCTGGCTGTTAATGTAGTTATGATTCAATTTTTGCCCGGAACATGGGGACCCAGGCTCTCGTTTTTAAGCGTGGCAATATGGTGGACGGTGTTTTCAATTCCAATATTTACCAGGGTGCCCGAACCCCCTTCTGCTTCTCTAATCCTCCAGAGAGGTCAGCATATCCTCAAAACAAGTTTCGGGAGATTACTGGATACCCTCAGGGACATCAGCAGGTACAGACAGTTATTCACATTTTTGATCGCTTTCCTGATCTACAATGACGGTATAGGCACAATTATCGGCGTGGCAGCGATATACGGTGTTGAACTTGGTTTCGGGGCAGTGGAACTCATCCTGGCTCTGCTGCTGGTTCAGTTTGTCGGGATTCCCTTCAGTCTGATTTTTGGGCGCCTGCCAACCAGGGAAGATAAGCGCCGGCCAATATACCTAGCATTTATCCTTTTTAACCTGGTCGTGCTTCCGCTGGTGGGATTTGTTGGAGCGCGTTATCTTCCCAAAGATATTGTAGGGGCGGAGCCGGAACCATTCAGCAGCAGCGTAGGTGCCGTCGGGGAAGGCGTGTACCCCGCCGGATCGCAGGCGATCGATTTATCGGGGGATTGGGAGCAAACATATGTTGCTGGTGGTGAGATCGGCATTGATACTGATTTGAGATTAGTTGGTTCCACTCAACCGGGGGATTCATTCGAACTGGATTTTAATGGTCAGCGGGTTGAGATTATCTACTCAACGGGTCCGGATCATGGTATCTGGCTGGTGTATATGGATGGAGAGCCTATCCCTGATGAAGATGGCGCGGTCTTGACAATTGACGCGTACAACCCAACCATCCGATATAGTGAAAGCAATACTTTTCGAGCGAAGGAACCCGGGGAGCATTCCTTGAAGCTTGTCAACAGTGAAATGAGGAACCCGAAATCCGCAGGTAATATTATCGCCATAAGTGAAATAAAGGTCCTACCCGGCGAAAGAAGAAGCGATCTTTTATTGATTATTGGATTAATCGTGGTGCTGGAACTGGTTGGTTTTCTTCTGGCGTTTATTCTGGGTGAACCAGTCTTTTCGAGTTTGGCGGAGCAAATGGATACAAAACGGAGCATTATGCTGGCGCTGATGGTCTATATTGTCATTGCAGTTTGGGGCTTCTTTCTGGATTCTGTGATCGAATTCTGGTTCCTGGCGTGGATGGTTGCGGTCGTTCAGGGCGGAAGCCAGGCGCTGAGCAGGAGTTTGTATGCCGCGATGTCGCCAGCTTCGAAAAGCGGTGAATTCTTCGGGTTGTTCGGTGTGATGGAGAAATTTTCGGCAGTTGTGGGACCGCTGTTGTTTGCGTCAGCAGGTGTCTTTCTTGGGAGCAGCCGGCCGGCAGTGCTCAGCCTAATCCTGTTCTTTATTGTGGGCGGGTTCCTGCTTTCGCGGGTAAATGTGGATGAAGGCAAACAGGTCGCCCGGGTAGAAGATGAGGCGCTGTTTCAGGCTGGAGGAAATGGTTGATTGCCCTCAGTGCTGGTTCGAAGATATTTCTCCAAAACGTTTTTGGCGGTAGGCTTTCATAATCCGAAAAAACCAGATGCTGACTGTGAACAAAATAACCAGCAGCCACCATATCGCGGCGAGCGGGAAAAAAGTTGCGGTCCAACCCCGGCTGTCAACAGCATAGTACAGTCCTTCTGGAACTCTGATGTAACGCCCGTTTAATTGCTTGATATGCTGAGGAAAACGCTGGTAATTGGAGGTATCCATAAATAAGTAGTCCAAATATTGGCCGCTTGATTCCAACATGATCATAAAACGCAGGTTTGGATTGCCCCCATTGTTTATTTTAGCTGTTCTGGTACCTTGTGTTTCAGCCAGCAGGTTTACATTGCCTTCCCTGAGTGCGTTTTCAAGGTCGGCGACCAGGCTGTTTGGTACTGCGTAGAGATTCTGGTAGTGCTCGTTGAAATAATCCTGGTTGTAGCGGGTTAAACCCTGGATAAAACCGGTCAGAAGCAACCCGCCCATAATCAAAAAAGGCAGCAGCAGCAATCCAATTACATAGGTCAAGTCGATCCACCTAGTTATTCTATTCATACCGCTCCCACAGGAGATGATAGCATGTTTGCAATTACGGGTCAATGAGGTGAGATTCTAGATCAGGAGAACCGTGAAATTTGCGAGTTTAATTAATATACCGGACGATATATTGTTTTTTGGTTCTTAATGGTAGGATAATCCAGCTTTCAGAATTCTATCTGAGAGGTATATTCTTGATGGAATCAAAGAACAGGGACCATAATCAGCTCGTACAGGATATATTCACCAGCATCGCCCACCGTTATGATGTTATGAACGGAGTGATGACGGGAGGCCAGGATGTAAATTGGCGCCGGGAGGTAATTCGCCGGACCGAACTGACACCTGGCGGGCAATTGCTCGATATCGGCGCTGGCACAGGCGACCTGGCATTCGAAGCCTTAAGGCAGCATCCGGATTGCCGGGTGATGGCAGTTGATTTTACAGACAGGATGCTGCAGATCGGGCTCGAACGAGCGCGAAAGCGGGGAATTGACCATGCTAGGCTGGCCTGGAGCGCAGCCGATGGCTTATATTTACCTTTTGAAGATAATGCATTTGATGCGGTTGTATCCGGATTTTTGCTGCGCAACGTAAGCGACCTGCCAACCTGCCTGGCTGAGCAACTGCGGGTATTAAGGCAGGGCGGGGTGATGGTCGCCCTGGACACCACACCTCCGCCTGAATCGTTGTTAAAACCGCTCATGTTGTTTCATCTCCGGGTGGTCATTCCCCTATTGGGAAGGATTATCAGCGGAAAGGAAGGGCCATACAGGTACTTGCCGGCTTCAACCGAGGCTTTTCTGTATCCCCAGCAGATTGCAATACGAATGAAAGAGGCAGGTTTCTGCGCGACTGCATACAGGTCGTTGATGGGCGGCGCGGTAGCGATTTACTGGGGCAGAAAAGGCAAACCAAAAATGGTTAAGGCAGTAACAAGGGAAAAAAGATGATAGATAAAGAGCGCCTTATCGTTGGAATCAGCGGCGCATCCGGCGTTATCCTCGGCATCCGGTTGTTGGAATATCTAAAGACCAGGTCTGTGGAGACACACCTGGTGGTTTCCCCATCGGCGCGGAAAACAATGACTCAGGAGACTAAATGGAGTTTTGAGGATGTAGTTGACCTGGCGGATTTTCATTACCAATTCACAGATATCGGGGCAACAATCGCATCCGGATCGTTTGTAACTTCCGGGATGGTGGTGGTACCGTGTTCGATAAAAACCTTGTCTGCAGTGGCAAATTCGTATTCTCAGGATCTGATCTCCAGAACTGGGGATGTGACCCTGAAAGAAGGGCGTCCGCTTGTTTTGGTCGTGCGCGAATCACCGCTGCACCGAGGACACCTGCGTAATATGTTATTAGCGTCCGAGGCAGGCGCGGTTATCTTCCCACCGGTACCGGCATTTTATACAAAACCAGGGTCGCTTGAGGAGGTCATCGACAATATTGTCGGCAGGGTGCTGGCGAGACTGGGAATTGAGAATGAACTTTATGCCAGATGGGGTGAATAACCAGGATAAAGCCGCGCTGCGCGGTGAGCCTTCTTACGTATGGCGGGCGGGCCAGGAACGCCGCCTTGAGATGATGCTTGAAGCAGGGGGGGATTTATTTCAAAATGGGGCTGTTCTTGAAAACGGATGCGGGGTCGGGATCTATGTGGAACATCTTGCACGGTACTCGCTGGAAGTTGTTGGTTTGGAATTTGACCTTGAGCGGGCTGTTCAGGCATTACAGAGAGTAAAATCTTTGTCCAACGCCTCAATTATCAATGGAAAAGGGGAACAACTCCCGTTTTCTGGGGGAAAGTTTGATCTCATCCTCAGCCACGAAGTCATAGAGCATGTCCAGGATGACCGGCTGGCTGCCAGAGAAATGGCACGTTGTTTGCGCCCCGGTGGACGGATTGTATTGTTTGCACCTAACCGAGGTTATCCTTTCGAGACCCATGGGATTTTCTGGCGTGGAAATTACCGGTTTGGCAATATCCCGCTGGTTAACTACCTTCCCGGAAAAATACGGGACAGGCTAGCGCCGCATGTGCGGGTTTACAGCAGCCGGGACTTGCTGGAGTTATGGGAAGGGTTGGATGTGCAGGTCGTGGAAAAGCGGGTGATATTTGGAGCGTATGACAATATTATTGCCCGGCATCCCAGATTTGGCAGCCTGCTGCGCTCTGTGATGCAGTGGCTGGAAGGGACGCCTCTGCAAGTTTTTGGGCTTTCGCATTTCTTGGTAATGGAAAAACCCTCCAGGTGACACAGGGCGGGAAGAGCAATCAGCCACCGGAAGATTGGATTCGAAAATCGTAAATTCCGTCTTTAATCGGCCATCTCTGCCCGCAATGGGAGCAGAGGCAGTAGGTCGGGGTATCTTCGAGCGGTTCATGACCACATGCGGGACATAAAAAGAAAGCGCCCGGCTGGGGGGGATCTGCTGTTCCAGTCGCAATCGATTTGACGAAAACGCTTGGGCTTAACTGCCACAGGTCGCCGGTTAACTGAGCCCAGGAATCCATCCTGACCAGCAGAATCTGCGGGAGGAGGCGCTTGAGAGTGTTTATCCTGAAGTGGGAAACTGTGAGCTGGCGTTCGATCTGGAATTGGTTTTCCTGAAGCCACTTTCGGATTGCCTTCGGGTGAAAATTAAAATTAAGTTCAACAAATTCCACCGGATCCATCGTAAAGGGACTCCAAGACTGCCTGCCTGCAAGGTAACGGAAGATTGCCTTCAGGTTTTGTTTGTTGGCGTATTCGAGGATAAAACCAGCCTTTTCAGCCAGCACCCTGTGGACCTGAGCGAGAGCGCGGTCTGGATCGACCAGATGGTGAATAGTCCGGATCATGGTTGCGAAATCAAACAGAGCGGATACAAATGGCAGCTGGTACACATCCGCAGCCACATAAATGTAACGGCTGCCAAGACCGAGGCGGTTTTGGGCAGCCTTGAGCTGGGTAAACGAATAGTCCAGAAGGACGATTCGCTCAAAGTTTATATAACGGGATGTGTTGCGACCAGCTCCCGCCCCAAGTTCAAGCAGCAGGCCTCCTTTTTCGGGCAGTAGCCTTTGGAGTGCCACTTCTTCAACTTTATCTTCATAATCACGCCCGCCCTGTTCCCAAAAACTGGTCTGGTAATCTGAACCCTCGTAATCAATTACCCGGGGTGAGGTTGAATCGATGTCACGCCGGGGCGAGTTCGACGTTTTCTTGTCGTTTTGCTTTCCTTCCATCATAACCACGCCCTAGGCCGCGGTAGTGAAACCCTAATTCGTTCATGGTCTCCGGATCGTAAATATTGCGGCCGTCGAAAATTATTGGCTGTTTTAACAATCCGCGGATCTGCTGCAGGTCGAGGTGTTTAAATTCATTCCAGTCAGTGACAACCATCAATGCATCACAACCATCTGCCATCGAGTACACGTCCGGGAACATTTCCACCTCCGGCAGTATCGAACGCGCAACTTCCATAGCCACTGGGTCGAATGCCCGGACGGATGCCCCGGCTACCCGAAGAGAATTGGCTATATCTATGGAAGGCGCATCGCGCATATCGTCCGTGTTTGGTTTGAATGATAGGCCCAGCAGCCCAATCCGCTTTCCTTTGAGGCTGCCAAGCATTTCCATAATCCGGTTTACCGCCATTGGACGGCGGTCATCATTAATTTCCATTACCGCGTGGAGCAGTTGGGGATGCCTTCCTTTTTCTGCGGCCATAAACGAGAGCGCTTTTACATCCTTTGGAAAACAGGAACCTCCGTAACCGAGCCCTGCATCCAGGAATAGCGGTCCGATTCGCTTGTCATATCCCATCCCGACTGCGACTTCCTTGACATCTGCACCAAGTTCCTCACAGATGTTAGCTATCTCATTAATAAAGGATATTTTGGTCGCCAGGAATGCGTTGGAGGCGTACTTAATCATTTCGGCAGTGCGCAGGTCGGTGATTACAATAGGGGCACGCAGGGGCAGATGCAGCTGGGCAACTTTTTCGGCTGCTTCCCGATCCAAAGAACCCAGCACAGTGCGGTGCGGGTTCATAAAATCGCTAATTGCGGCACCTTCCCGCAGGAACTCCGGACAGGAAACGACTGAGAAATCGACCGGCTTCGGCTGGTTATCGCGCACAATATCTGCCACCCAATCTCCGGTACCCACGGGCACGGTTGATTTATTAATAATGATCAAAGGGGCTTGCATTTCCCGAGCGATTGTTTCTGCTGCAGATGCGACGTAGCGCAAGTCCGCTTCGCCGTCAACCCCGGAGGGAGTTCCAACTGCGATGAAGACAAATTCGGTTCCGTCTAAGCCTTTTGCATATGAGGTTGTGAATGAGAGCCGCCTCGCTTCTACATTGCGTTCTACCAGCTCTTTCAAGCCTGGTTCGTAAATCGGCATTTCCCCTTTTTTGAGACCTTTAATTTTCTCTTCTGCGATATCGAGAGCGATTACCCGATTTCCGAGGTCAGAAAAGCACGCTGCCGTAACAAGCCCCACGTAACCGACACCGACCACACAAATCTGCTTCATAATTAGATTCTCCTAAAAAAGTCAATAATTGCCAGGAAAATCATGGTTAATTGTGTCCAATCCTTAAAAACCTGGGACCCATATTTGGGTGTGACCTTCACCTTTCCTCGCCCGCCAATATTACCATATCTTAAATCATTATTTTTGGGTTATTCGTACAAAAAAGATGATAATCATAAGTTATAGATAACAGTCATCCCTATGGAATGACCTCTGTCACTTGTGAATATGCTAAAAACAATCTAAAATAATCGAAATAAATCCTATCCAAATAACCTTATTTGAAAATGGAGTTTTTTTATGCAGATTACTCGTCAAGCTGATTATGCGGTGCGCGCAGTCCTTTATCTAGCCCAGTTGGGACCGGAGCACAGGGCTGCAACCAGCCAGATCGCCGAAGAACAGAAAATCCCCCCTTCATTCTTGGCGAAAATTGTGTCACAGCTCTCCGTCGCTGGACTGCTGCAAACATCGCGGGGTGCACGCGGCGGGGTGTCGCTGGCAAGGGTGCCGGATAAAATCTCTCTGCTCGAAGTGGTTGAGGCGATCGATGGACCGATACTGCTCAATGACTGTGTAGCCAATCACGGAGCTTGTGTATTCGGTGAAACCTGCCCCCTGCAGCCAATTTGGTGCGAAGCCCAGGCTCAACTGGTCTCCCGGTTAAAAGCAACCACTTTTGACCAATTTGTCGGAAACGGCAGAGAGCCGGTTGCCGCGTAATAATCGAAAAGCAGACCGAAAAATTCAAGAAAGACCACACCAAGCAGTCTTACCGCCTAATCAAACCCGCAGGTGTTTGATTTTAGTATTGAACAAAGCCTAGTTAAACACTCGCTGATTGGCTTTTTTTGGTTTTTTACCGCATGTTTGCCCCTCTTGGCGTATAATCAAACAAGAGGGGCCGTTGATTTAATTGGAGGAAAGTATGTCAGAAATTAGAATAATCAGATCTCCCAGAGGATCTGAAATGGTCTGTAAATCCTGGCAAACCGAAGCAGCCTACCGCATGATACAGAACAATCTGGATCCGGAGGTTGCTGAAGACCCTGCAAATCTGGTTGTATACGGGGGAAGAGGCCAGGCCGCCCGAAACTGGGAATCTTTCGAGAAGATTCTGGTCACACTGCGTGAACTGGAGGACTATGAAACGCTTCTTGTGCAGTCGGGCAAACCAGTGGCGGTATTCAAGACCCATCCGGATGCACCGCGGGTTTTGATTGCGAATTCGAACCTAGTCCCGCACTGGGCGACTCAGGAGAATTTCGACGAGCTCATGCAGCGCGGCTTGATTATGTACGGTCAAATGACTGCTGGTTCATGGATATACATCGGCACACAGGGGATTCTGCAGGGCACTTACGAGACGATCGGGGCGATAGCCCGCAAGCGCAACTGGGCCTCGTTGCGGGGCAGGTTTGTATTATCGGCAGGCCTGGGAGGAATGGGCGGTGCTCAGCCCCTGGCGATAAAAATGAACGAAGGGGTAGGGTTGATTGTTGAAGTGGATCCTGACCGCGCCATGCGCAGGTTAGAGGTCGGCTATGTGGATGTTGTGGTAGATACCCTGGAAGAAGCCATGACTGTTGTGGAAGAATCCGTTGAACGGGAAGAGCCAAAGTCTATCGGTTTAATTGGAAATGCGGCGGATATTTATCCCGAATTACACATGCGCGGTGTGATTCCGGATGTGGTGACCGACCAGACACCTGCCCATGATGTCATGATGTACATACCCAGTGGAGTTGATATGCAGCAGGCGGATGAGCTGCGCAGAAATGACCCTGAGCATTATAGAAAGCTGGCAGTCGAATCGATTGTGCAGCATGTCCGGGCGATGCTAGATTTTCAAAAATCCGGAGCGGAGGTATTTGACTACGGAAACAATATCCGCCAGAGGGCTTTCGATGCCGGGGTGGAGAATGCATTCGATTTCCCTGGTTTTGTCCCGGCATATATCAGACCGCTTTTTTGCCATGGAAAAGGACCATTCAGGTGGGTTGCACTTTCGGGGGACCCACAGGATATCTACCGAACAGATGAAGCTGTGATGGAGCTGTTTCCGGAAGATGAGCACCTGAAGCGCTGGCTGCGTTTAGCCCGAGAGCAGGTGCCTTTCCAGGGATTGCCTGCCCGCATATGCTGGCTCGGTTACGGCGAACGGCGCGACGCAGGATTACGGTTTAATCAGATGGTCGCCGACGGCACGTTGAAAGCGCCAATTGTAATCGGTCGGGATCATCTTGACGCGGGTTCGGTGGCTTCCCCCAACCGTGAAACGGAAGGGATGAAAGACGGCTCTGATGCCATCAGCGACTGGGCGATATTAAATGCGATGATAAACGCGGTTGGCGGAGCAACATGGGTTTCATTTCATCATGGAGGAGGAGTTGGCATTGGTTTCAGCCAGCATGCTGGCCAGGTGATTGTTGCTGATGGAACCCCTCAGGCGGCGAAGAGGTTGGAAAGGGTGCTGACCACAGATCCGGGGTTGGGGATTGTACGGCATGCGGATGCGGGTTATGAAGAAGCAATCTTGGCTGCAAAACAACACGGGATAAAAATGCCAATGTTGAAAACCTGAAACTTTTTCAGGTCATACGGTACAATTTCAGCCATTATTTCTACTGATAGTGACAAATGCTTTTCTTGGTAGCATTTGTCACTGTGTTTTGATCTGCAACAGGGACAACATGCGAAACGCAAAGGTACTGACAGGGGTGATTGTTCTGCTACTGTTTGTAATCACCGGTTTAACGATCACCGGACCGCAGGAGAAAACTCTCGGGGTGAATGTGCGGATTGTTTATCTGCACGGCGCCTGGGTTTGGACAGCTCTGGTGGTTTTTACAGCGGCGGGTCTGGTAGGGATTATCGGGCTGGTGACCAGGAAGGAAGAATTCCATAAATGGTCGCGCACTTTTGGAAGGATAGGTCAATTTTTCTGGATTACATATCTACCGCTTTCAATCTGGGCGATGCAAACGAACTGGAACGGTTTGTTCCTGGCTGAACCACGTTGGCGGATGGCGGTAATTTTTGCCATTGGCGGCATTTTGATTCAGATTGGGATCACTTTTCTTGAAAACCCAGTCTGGGCATCTGTCGGCAACCTGATTTATATCACCCTGTTAGGAATCGCTATAATGAATATTCCAGATGTGATGCACCCGAGTTCACCAATCCTGGAATCGGATGCAACCCGTATCCAGCTCTTTTTCTTTTCACTGCTTGCCGCGACTCTATTGATGGCGGGAGCGCTGGCAGGTTTATTGCGAAATTATGAGGGTCGGTTCAGGTGAGGAACTCACTTAAACTTCAGGTACTTGTTTTTATTGTTATCCGGATCATTATGAACACTTCGGTCAGGATGGTATATCCATTCTTGCCTGTAATCGGGCGGGGGCTGGGTGTGGATATCGGAATGCTGTCCAGGTCGATCATGCTGCGTTCAGCATCGGGCGTTTTTGGCCCGTTTCTGGCGACGATTGCGGATACGCGCGGGAGGAAGACCGGGATGGTTATGGGTTTGCTCCTGTTTACGCTTGGAATGGCCCTGATGCTGGTCCAGCCATCATTTGTCACCTTTACGATGATGCTGATATTCTCCGTCCTGGGGATATTTGCATTTTTACCTTCAATGCAGGCCTACCTGGGGGATAAAGTCCCATACGATAGGCGCGGCCTTGTTCTGGCATTGACAGAATTCAGCTGGTCGCTGGCTTTTATCCTTGGGATTCCATTGGTTGGATTCCTGATCGTCAGGGGAAGTTGGCTGGCTCCATTCCCTTTTTTTACGATAACTGGAGGAATCGCTGTTGCAGTCATCGCCTGGATGCTCCCCGGGGACAAGCCGGCGGGGGATGGGAGCAGACAAATGTGGAAGAATCTGGGGAATGTATTTACTTTCACCCCTGCTCTGGCAGGGATAGCGATGGGATTAACGTTCAGTGTAGCTAATGAGCTGGTCAATTTGATGTTTGGAGTATGGTTGGAGGGGAATTTTGGCGTTCAGATCAGCGCGCTGGCGGCGGCTTCAGTTGTTATTGGGGTGTCTGAACTTGCCGGAGAGGGTTTGGTTGGAGGCACTACTGATCGAATAGGAAAACGCCGATCGGTTGCGATTGGTTTAATCTTTAACTGCATAGTAGCTGCTTTTATCCCCTTTCTTGGAAGCAGCCTGGTGGGTGCGCTGGTGGGATTATTCTTTTTCTATCTAACTTTTGAATATACAATTGTCAGCGCAATCCCTTTGATGACTGAGATTATGCCGGCAGTACGGGCGACGATGATGGCGGCGTTTATCTCCAGCACCTCAATCGGGAGAGCGGTTGGAGATTGGATCGCGCCTTCGCTTTACCAGTTCGGGATTGATTTCCATGGATTATCTGGCATTATGGCTATTGCAGCAGGTGTGCTGTTCTTTAATGCGCTGGCGGGAGCATGTTTAATGGTATTAAATGTCAAGCTGAAGGGCGATTTGGCATTAAATAATTTGTAATTGGGATATTAATTTACGCCAACAAAAACATTCCAGTATAATTTACTAGGTTATGGATATTCGAAATAACAGAACAAAATGTTACGCTGGACTATTTGGATTGGCTCTGGTGATCTTGGCCGGTGCGCTTTTTGGAATCGCGCTTGCGGCGAGGTGGAACAGACCCGCTCTGGCTGCCCCAAATGAACAAATCCCAATTTACACACCCACACCGGGACCGGATGGCAGGATTGTATGGGTTGTTAAAGCCAATGACACCCTGCTGAGCATTTCGATCATAAGCGGCCTTTCGGTTGAGGAGATCAAGGCGTTAAACAATCTCACCAGCGACACAATTTTCGAAGGGCAACAAATCGTGCTTGGTCTTGGCGGGCCCGAAGAGGTGACCGCAACACCAGGACCCACGCCGACAGCCACCCAGCCGCTGCCAACCCCAACACCCAAACCAGGATTCGGCAATATCTGTATTATCCTGTTTAACGACCTTAATGGCGATTCAATCCGGCAGGAGGAAGAAGCCTCCATCCCAGATGGGGCGATAAGCATCAGCGAAAAAACCGGATCGGTATCTGAGACAACTCCGACTGGAGTCGGGCTTGACCCACAGTGCTTCGCGGATATGCCCGAAGGGTTTTACACAATCAGTATCGCTGTGCCGGAAGGCTACAACGCGACTACGGAAACCAGTTACGAATTAGAACTTAATCCCGGCGACGAGACCTTTATTAATTTTGGAGCACAGGCTAGCGCTGAAACACTGGCCGAAGCACAGGTTGTGCCAGCCCCAGAAGGCGGCAGATCCCCCTTGCTGGGGATCGTAGGGGGATTGTTCCTGGTAGCCGGGGTTGTGGTGGCGATTTTTGCCGCCCGTCTATTAAGAGGGGGATAGGGCACCACGGAGCAGGCGATTCGGATGGCGGGCGGGATTACTTGCTACCTGATAAGGCTTTCATTTTAGCTTCTACCCGTTTCATAAACCGGGCGAGGTCGATAACCACCCGCTGGTGCAAACCCTCTCCAACCTGCTCGATATCATCCCAGGCTTTTACTGAAAAGGAGACCTTAAATTTATTCAGCTCCAGAATCTCCGCCCGGACCCTGACCGGGTTGTTAATCGGCGTCGGGGCTTGGTGGTGTATGTCCAGGTGGTAACCAACGCTGGAGAACCCATCAGGCAGATGCTGTTCTAAGAGCCTGTGCGATGTGATTTCCATAAAGCGGATCATCATCGGAGTGGCAAGAACTCGTAGCGATCCGCTGCCAAGCTGTATGGCGGAGTGTTCTTCTGTCACTTCGAATGTGGTTTCTTTGTACATACCTGGTTGAAAATACTCAGTTAGCTCCAACTTGACCTCCTTATGAGGTTATCAAAATGATTAGGTAAAGAAGCCTGTCCCAGTTTGGAAGTGCTGTCAGGCAACCGCAAGCCAATCAAATCCTTCTCTTAAGCCTGAACTGGAGAGGAATTCCCGGATTTTTTGTCGTGCGCCGCGCGCCCCGACAGCTGAAAGTATGACCGGCCGTTGGTATTTGGCGAGCGATTCTTGAAGCGCCTCCGGTGGTATGATTGGAAAGCCCCGCAGGGTACGGCCGATCTTGACCCGGTCGATGTCGATAAACGCAGCCAGTGGGTTATTGTTGCGAAGGAGGTGCTTGCTCAAACGCCTACCGATCATCCCTGAACCCCAGATGTAAACGGCGTCCCGGTCTGTGAGCGGACCTGAGGAAAGGTAGAATGCTTTTGCACGCAGGAAGTTTTCCAAAGAGTAACGGCTGTCAGAGCGGGTGAGCCGGTCGGTTCGCTCGCGCCATTCGAGCAGGCATCGAGGTATTTTAGCAAAGCGCATCCCCTGTAGATGCATCCTCAACCAGAGGTCATAATCCTCCGCCCAACCTTTGTCCAAATACCCGCCAACCCGGAGAACATCCGCCCGTTTAAACATAACACTCGGGTGGGGGAAGGGGCTTTCGATAAATATCTCCCTGCAAATTTCTTCGTGTGTAACCAATCCGTTCAGCCATTCGATATAGATCCGGAATCCCTCTCGGAGGTTGTTTTCCGGAAAACCTGCAACCCGGCAACTGACAAGACTCGTGTCCGGGTGAGAACAGAAATAAGCGATTTGCTTCGTTAGGCGTTCAGGATGGCAACGGTCGTCGGCATCCATCCTAGCGACCAGTGGGGCACGGCAGCGCTTCAGACCAGAATTTAAAGCATGAATTATTCCGCGATGTGGGGTTGAGAGGACTTTAATTCTCCGGTCGGACGAGCGCCATTTCCGCAGTATCTCCAGTGTGGAGTCGCTTGATCCATCATCGACTGCGATAATTTCGTAGTCTTGAAATGTCTGGTTTGAAAGACTGGTTAATGCTTCCTCAAGAGTCAGACACGCGTTATAACATGGTAGCAGGATTGAGATTGCTGGCACGAATTAATTTTACATTGTTAAAAGGGTTTTCAGCGCCTCATACCGGAATAGCGTTATCTGGCATATAATTTGTCTGTATGCGATGAAATTGAAAGAAGAATTAACTGACCAGACGATAAAGCTGCGCAGACCCCTCTTTACGGATAAAGCTGAAATCGCCCGGGCAGTTCAAAGATCAGTCCGGGAGATTTCCCCATGGATGGGATGGTGCCATGCTGATTATGATGCGTCTGACGCATTGGGCTGGTTGGAGACAGCACAGAAAGGGTGGGAACAGGGAAGTGAATATAATTTTGTAATCATTGATGGCGACTTGGGGGAAATCATCGGCGGGTGCGGTTTGAATCAGATCAACAGCCTGTTCCGGTTCGCAAACCTGGGATACTGGGTGCGCAGCGACCGCGCTGGGGAGGGAATCGCAGTAAGAGCAGTGCATTTGCTTGCCCGCTTTGGATTTGAAGATCTAGGTTTTAACCGGCTGGAGATTGTTGTCGCAGAGGGAAACCGCAGGAGTATTCGGGTGGCGGAAAAATCCGGAGCGACCTTGGAAGGTTTGCTTCGCAACCGACTGGTTGTCAGAGATAAATTTTTGGACGCATTCATGTTTTCGCTGATACCCACGGATTTAGAAAAGAAGAACGAGAAACAGTCGTAGAGGAAGTTGCGATGGCTATGACCGGTCTGGAAAAACGCCTGGTAAACCGGCCGAAAAAAGCACAGCGGAATATTATGAAAATATCGGCTCACCTAGAGGGGATAGCCATGGGCCAGGTAAAAAATGCGCTCGAGATTGGCTGCGGAATCGGGACCGTCTCGAGCTGGCTGGCTGATTCTTATGACCTGACTGTGATCGGAACAGATTTTGATTCGGACCAGATCAAAGTTGCTAAAGAAATGTACCCTGAACATGATCAGCTTAGATTTAAGATTGAAGACGGCGCGAATCTCTCGTTTGAGAAAGAGTTTTTTGATCTGGTGATTTCAGAAAATGTATTTCACCATATATCAAATTGGCGGGCTGCAATCGGAGAAGTTGCCCGGGTATTGAAACCGAGTGGATATTTTATCTGGTTTGATCTTGTTTTTCCGGATTGGCTGAGAGGTTTCTTCCGCAGGTTCTTGAAGGATTATGGGTTTTACACAATAACGGACATTGATTCCGAATTCGCCAAGAATGGTTTCAGGACATTAAATAAAACACGCATACGACATGGACCGATGGTGCACTATGACATTATGCTCCAGCGCGAATAGAATTCCAAATGTAAAATAGTACTCTGTGTCAGGAAATAACAATAATGTAAATCAAAAGATGCTCAGGAGGAAAATATGGCTTACGACCAGGATTTAGCCGCACGGGTGAGCCGGGCTCTTGAAGGCGTTCCTGGAATAGTTGAAAAGAAAATGTTCGGGGGCATTGGATATATGATCAACGGCAACATGGCCTGCGGCGTGAACAAGAACGATCTTATTGTGCGGGTTGGTGCGGAAAGGTACCAGGAGGCTCTGGATCAACCTCATGCGGGAGTTTTTGATATGACCGGCAGACCGATGAACGGGTGGATTACAGTGGCACCTGCCGGATATACTGACCGCCGCGATCTCGAACGCTGGATTAAAATGGGAGTGGAATTTGCTTCAACGTTGCCTGAAAAATCTTAAATTTTTAAAGAAGGAAGAAAAAACAAAAATGGATAACTGTTTTTCTTGAATTAATTATTGGTAGGCCACCTTAGAAAACTAAATTTTGGGAAGAGTTGATGGAGTTCATGATTAAATAGGTAAAACAAGACAGGAGAAAAAAATGAGTTTAAAATTAACATATTACGGGCACGCGACAATGAGCCTTGAAACGGGCGGATATACAATCCTGGTTGACCCGTATTTCACAGACAACCCATCAGCCCCGGTAAACGCTAACCAGGTGGAAGCTGATTTTATTCTGGTCTCACATGGCCACAACGATCACATGCAGGATGCCGAGGCAATTGCCAGACGGACCGGTGCTCCGGTGATTACGATCGATGAAATATGCAGATGGTTGCGAAAAAAGGGGATAAAAACCCACGGTCAGCACATAGGCGGTGGATTCAACCACCCCTTCGGCTATCTTAAACTTACGCTTGCCCTGCACGGTTCCGGGCTTCCGGACGGCAGCTACGGCGGCAATCCAGCCGGGTTTCTTCTGACTGCTCTTGATGGTATTAAGACTTACCTGGCTTGCGACACTGGCCTTTTTGGGGATATGAAGCTGATCGGTGAAGAAGGCATTGATCTGGCAGTCCTGCCAATCGGCGATAACTATACGATGGGACCGGAAGATGCATTGAAGGCGGTGAAGTTGATCCAGCCAAAGCATGTCGTTCCGGTCCATTACAACACTTTCGACCTGATAAAGCAGGACCCATTTGCCTGGGCGGCGCGGGTGGAAGCTGAAACTGATACCGAGGCGCACGTACTGAACCCCGGCGATAGTCTGACGGTATAACAGGTATGAGCAACCCTGAACAGCGCAAAGAGGATGAGCGCCGGTTGGCGCGAGAAGGCAGGCTACCGCCGGGACAGTCGCTTACTTATAAGTTTCCAATCCTGCACTATGGAAGGGTTCCGGAGTTCAATCCGGACACCTGGGATTTCAGAGTCTGGGGCGAGGTGGAGCAGGATCTAACCTGGACATGGGATGCGTTTAATTCACTGCCGCGCGCATCTGTGGTCATGGATATTCACTGCGTAACCCGCTGGAGCAAATTTGACACAGAATGGGAAGGCGTTTCGGTGCGGGTGCTGGTTGAAAACGGCATCATCTCCATCAAACCGGAGGCGAAATTCGTGGTGCAGCATGCCGAAAACGACTACACCACAAACCTGCCTCTGGAAGTAGTGCTCTCGGAAAATTTCCTGCTGGCGACCCATTTTGAAGGGAAGCCGATCTCCCCTGACCATGGATACCCGTTACGAGGAGTGGTCGGGCATATCCCAGACCGGGGAGACCTGAAGGTCCCCTATTTCTGGAAGGGTGCTAAGTGGCTGAGGGGGTTGGAATTTCTAAGAGCCGACGAGCCTGGTTTTTGGGAACAGGCGGGATATCACAATGAAGGAGATGTCTGGAAAGAGGAGAGGTTCAGGAGGCGCTAGTTTCCCGCCCGACTTATATACCCGGATCCAAAAGGTTGCTTTTTCCCAACTCCCCCCGTTTGACAGTATATTGGTCAAAATCGCGGGCAACGTAGGTGGAAGGTAGGACTGCCCGGGCTTCCGAGATGATGTCCTTTTCGCGGTAGCGCCGCGAGATGTGGGTGAGAATCAAGTTTTTTATACCAGCATTCAAGGCGAGTTCCGCTGCCTGGCGGGCAGTGAAGTGAGCGAACTCGCGGGCTAAATCGAGCTGGTCCTGCAGATATGTGGCTTCAATAACCAGCGCGTCTGCATCCCTGCAAATTGTCTCAAGGTCGCCGGTCTGACCGACATCTCCAACGTGGATATAGCGGGTTCCTCTGCGCTCCTGTCCAAGCACCTGATCAGGTTGGATTATGCGCCTGTCCGGCAGTGTCACTGCCCTGCCGCCCACCAGTTCACGCCGCCAAGGTCCAGGCGGGATGGATAGTTGCTCTGCTTTTTCCGGCAGAAATGGTCTTCTGGGTTTTTCTTCAAAATCAAAACCGAAACAATCTGAACCACGATGCTGCACAGGGAATGCAGAAACCCTGAAATCCTCATAGTCTAAGATCTCTCCTGGAATAATCTCCCTGAATTGGATGTCCATGGGCGGGCGCACTCCCCGCAGCACCACCCCGAACAGAAGATCTTTTATGCGTTCCAGCGCCCATGAGCCAGCAATAATTTCAAGGTCACGGATAGCCTCCCAGCGCATGAAAGTTGAAAGCAATCCACCCAGACCCAAGATGTGATCAAGGTGACCATGAGTGATCAGGATTTTATTGAGGCGTTTAAATCCGATTCCGGAGCGCATGATCTGGCGCTGAGTACCCTCACCACAGTCGATTAAAAAGCGGTGCTCGTCGTGGATTACAATCTGGGATGTCAGCCCGCGGTGAATGGAAGGGGCTGAAGCAGAGGTACCAAGAAAAATAATCTCAAACAAATAAAACCTTTTCTTCCAACACAGCTTGGTATATTGCAAACGAATGGCTGTAACCAGAAATTATTTTACCTCAACTTGTTTTAAACCAGTATTCGTGCCCTTCTCAGAGTTAATAATTCGACCATTTGTGCTATAATTTAAATATAATTTGGCTTTTGATCCCTGCAACCCGATTAGATCAACCCCAATATCCCCGGCATTAATTTTGCAACAATCAGTCTAATAACCATGCCTCCCAAAAAGACCTCAAGCCGGAAATCCAGATTAAAAGGCAAGATCAGCCCGACCAGCAAGGGGGGGAGAAAGCGTTCCTCCAGCAAATCACGGGCTACAAAATCGACCTCCAAAAAGGGAAGGTTAAGTAAAACCGCTATACCCGGATTTGGCTATATCCATGGATTTAAACTCCAGGAGATCCCGCTTGATCGCTGGATTGATATCGTGGGTGTGATAATCGGGCTGATCGGCCTGCTTACCATCCTTGGTTTGTTCTATCCAAAACAAGGCGGGCTGGTCAGTGGTTGGATGAACGCAATCGGAGACGCATTCGGGTGGGGGATGTACCTCTTTCCAATCGGTCTGGTGGTTTGCGGCATTTGGCTGGTAGTGCGCAAATTTGAGCGTGTGCCGCCTTTTGCGGTGGAGCGTGTTTTAGGGGCCTTGCTGTTGTTTTTTGTGTTCCTGGCGGCGCTGCATTTTCTGGCGGGAATTTTTTATGAGATCAGCGGAGGCGCTAACGCCGAAACCAGCCAGGAAGGAGGGGTTGTTGGGGCAAAAATCTCGGGATCGCTGGATAACGCTTTCGGAAGGTTAGGAACGACAATCATTCTGGCTGCATTTCTGTTGATTGGGCTGGTATTACTCCTGGACAGACCGGTCGCAGAGATGCTTGGTTGGTTTGAACCCGCAGCAGGCAGGTTCCAAAACTGGTTGAAGGGTGTCTGGGTAGCCTTAACCAGACCGCGAAGGTGGAACAAGAATAGACAGCCTGGAATCCAGACAATCTCTCCCACAGATGGAGCTGGCTTCGGTGCAACCCGGACTGGTGGGAAAACAATTGCAGCGGGTACTGCGGCTGGGGATGAGAGTTTATTGTACGAGCACAAGAATGCGTTTGTGACCTGGAAACTACCCGGCATCGATGAAATTCTTGAAAAAAGCGGTCGTGTGGAATATGACAAGAGCGTAGATGTCCAACGGGCGAGGGTTATTGAAGAAACTCTGGCCTCTTTTGGCGCTCCAGCGCACGTTGTAGAGGTCAACCGTGGACCAACCATCACCCAGTTCGGGGTAGAACCGGACTTTATCGAAACTCGCAGCGGGAGAACCCGTGTCCGGGTAAATAAAATCAGTGCCCTCGCCGATGACCTGGCGCTGGCGCTGGCAGCCCGACGGATTCGAATCCAGGCGCCTGTCCCCGGGAAGGGATATGTCGGCATTGAAGTCCCAAATGAAGAGACAGCCCTGGTTACCCTGCGCGACATCCTGGAAAGCAAAGCATTCACACGTCTGAAATCACCGCTAGCATTTGCACTTGGTCAGAATGTAACCGGAAACGCGGTGGCTGCTGATCTAGCGGGGATGCCCCATTTGCTGATTGCCGGGGCGACAGGTTCTGGCAAATCAGTTTGCGTTAATGCATTAATCAGCTGTATGCTGATGAACAATACCCCGGGAGAACTGCGCATGATCATGGTTGATCCCAAGCGGGTTGAACTGACGGGGTACAACGGTATCCCGCACCTGCTAGCGCCGGTGGTGGTGGAACTGGAGCGGGTAGTGCGGGTGCTGCAGTGGGTGGCGCGCGAGATGGACCTGCGCTACCGCAAGCTGGCGGAAGCCGGCTGCCGAAACCTGCAGGACTACAACCATATCCAGGAAGCGAGCGGAAGTCAAAAACTCCCTTACCTTATGGTGATTATTGATGAACTGGCTGATCTGATGATGATCGCGCCGGATGCTACTGAAAGATTGATCTCACGCCTTGCCCAGCTAGCGCGGGCGACCGGAATACACCTTGTAATCTCAACCCAGAGGCCATCGGTGGATGTTGTCACTGGATTGATTAAGGCGAACTTCCCGGCACGGATCGCGTTTGCGGTAGCATCCGGCGTGGACAGCCGGGTGATACTTGACCAGCCAGGGGCGGAAAGATTGCTCGGTCAGGGTGATATGCTCTTCCAGGCGCCAGATGCGCCGGCTCCGGTCAGGCTGCAGGGGGTATTTGTCTCGGATATGGAGATTATGCGCCTGGTCAATTACTGGCAAAGACAGGCTGGTCTGGGAGAATCCGGTCAGCCGTCCTCGGGGAGTGCACCGGATGCAGCCACCCCCAGCCTGCCACTGAAGCAATTACCGATCTGGGAGGAATTGGAAGCAGAGGATCAGGACCCGCTTTTTGGGGATGCGGTTGATCTTTGCAGGCGCGAGGGCAAAGCCTCGATTTCCATGTTGCAGCGTAAATTGCGGATTGGATATACCCGGGCGGCGCGCCTGGTTGAATCTATGGAGGAGCAGGGAATCGTCAGCCAGCCGACCGGGGGTACTGGAGTGCGGGAAGTGCTGGATTTTGGTGAAGAAGAGACCTCTGAACAGAGCGAGTGAAGTAAATGGATAGGGTTTGTCTTTTGAGCTATCTCTTCTTCGCGAGAATGATATCAACTGGCAGTCCAAACATGGAAGTTTCGATCAGATCTTCTATCGAAAACCCGGCTTCTTTAACTAATCTCTTGAGGTAAATGGGGCGGCAGTCTACATACTTTGTAAAGCGGTCATGGACCCATTCATAGATTCTAACAATCAAGCTATCCATGCCTTTTTTAGCCATGGACACCACACACAAACGCCCATCGCTTCGGAGCGTCCTTTTACACTCGGCCAGCACAACCGGTATTTCTGGCGTATCGAACAGTTCGAGTGTGAAACTCATAAAGATAGCGTCGAAGAAACCGCCTTCATATGGCAGGTGGGCGGCGTCCCCGCGCTTCAATTCAATTCTATCTGAAAGTCCTGCTGATTCCAGCCTTTCCTGGGAGATATCGAGCATCCCCTGGGAGAGGTCGATTCCATAAACCCTGCCCGAATCCCCGGCTGATCGGGCGAGCGCCGCCAGGCAGTGACCGGTGCCGAAACCGACCTCGAGGACAGTCTCTCCCTCCTCAAGATTCAGCATTCTCAGCCCCGATTCTTTATATTTCCTCTCCGCAAAACCAGCCATCAGGTCGTACCAACCGCTCATTCTGTCGTAACTGGCCCGAGCTTCATCCTTCGTTCTTCTAACTCTATTAATTGGCGCGTTTGCTTTCATTGGATCATTCGGAATGTACTTTTATCTGGCGCCCTATTCTGGTTTGTTCATGATAAGAATCCTATGTGGTAGAGCATATATGCTGCCGTGAATGTATACCAGGGCTGGTGTGGAAGGGCTTAGACAGTGATGACAACTTTGCCGCGTGCATGGCCCTGATCCAGATAACGGAAAGCCTGCGGCGTCTCGCTCAGCGGGTATGTTTTATCAATCACAGGTTTAATTTGACCGGATTCAATGAGTTCATTCAGAACCCGCAGGTCATCGCTGTTCGGGGTTGCAAGGAACGGACGACCCTGCTGGTTGCTATAAAGCGAGCGGATAAACGCCGTGATAACAAATCCCAGTCCGGCATTACCGCTGTTGGGGATATAAGCCCCATTGGGGGTGAGAGCTTGTCTCAAGTCTGAAAATGAATGGTTTGCCACCTGGTCGAGGATAAGGTCGTATCGCTCCCCGCTTTTCGTAAAATCCTGCTGGGTGTAATCGAATACGTTGTCAGCGCCAAGCGACCGCACCAGTTCCAGGTTGCCGGTGCTGCATACGCCGGTTACCTCCGCACCGAGGGCTTTTGCGATTTGAACCGCGAAGGTGCCCACACCCCCGGAAGCGCCGTTGACCAGGACGCGCTGGCCTGGCTGCACCCTGCCGGCATCGCGCAAGCCACGCAGGGCAGTTACCGCGGAGGTGGGCACAGCCGCGGCTTCCTCAAAGGACAGGTGCCCAGGTTTAAGGTCGAATTTGTCTTCAGAGGCGCATACATATTCAGCGCAGGTCCGGCTGCAGGCACCAAATATCTCATCACCTGGCTGGAAGCGGGTCACATTGTTCCCGACTACCTCAACCTGACCTGCAGCATCGAACCCGGGGACATAATCCTTCGGTTTTGGCCAACCGGCACTGAAGCGCACCATATAAGGTTCACCCCGCATTGTGTAGTAATCTCCGGCATGCAGGGCAGCAGCTTTAACGCGCACCAGCACGCCGTCTTCACCCACTTCCGGATTTTCAATATCCTTGAGTTCAAAGACATCCGGCGAGCCGTAACCGTTCTGAATGATCGCTTTCATGGGGGCACCTCTTGATAATTGGTTAGTCTGTATAGTATACGCTATCAAGAACCTAAAGTTCCGGGTTTATACGGTATTATAAGCCTGGGGGTTTGTAAGTGTATACCAGTAATGATTTTTCACAATATTACATATGATATTGAAATTATCATTCTATTTAAACCACTGAAAGAGTAGGAGTGGAGGGATAATCAGTAGGGATTTGAACCAAACAAAAACCGGGCAGGGTAATTGGATAATTTACTGCCCGGTTATTTTTAATTAAAATCGCAAATTATTGTGTGGGGGTTGCGGTCGCAGCCGGTGTTCCTGGTCCGGCGGTCGGTTCGGGTGTGTCAGTGGGGACAGGAGTGACCAGGTTTGCCCGCACAGTGATTACCTGACCGACATAGATTTCATTCTCGTTCTCGATCTCGTTTTCTTCTTTGATCGAATCAACTGTGCTGTTGAATTTGAGTGCGATGGCTAAGATCGAGTCACCCAGCTGGATCTGATATTCAATCTTGGTGCCGCGCGGCAGGTCACTCGGAAGGGGAGTGGCGGTAGGCAGTTGCGTATCGGGGCCCGGGATGGTGAGCTTGTCGCCGACCTGGATGGCAGGGTTAGCTGGATCGAGATTGTTGAGCGTGATCACAGCCAACAGGTCGACTCCGAATTTTTCGGCTATTGCCCACAAATTATCGCCCTCCTCCACCTGGTAGACAAAAGGACCAGAAGCGGTCGGTGTCAATGTTATGGTAGGCGTGTTGGTAATGGTGGGAGTGATGGTAGGTGTGGTGGTAGCCGTGCCTGTAGCAGTCGCAGTTGGTGTGCTGCTGGGGGTCGGGGTATCGGTTGGGAAAAGTGAAATGCTGGGCCGGTTGTCCCCGAGAAACCAGTAAATCACAAATACGACGCCAGCTGCGATCAGTGCCACAGCAATCCCGATAATTAATGGGGCTCTCTTGGCAGTTTGCTGGCGCTTGCGGTAAGCGTCAATTACATCCTGGGCCGACTCTTTTTCGCTCATATATTAAATTTATCCTCACAAGACATTGTTAAAAACGCCTGCCCGATACTGCAATCCCTCGAGATTGTACCCTATTTTCAAACGATTGACGATACTCCGGTGAGCCAGTTAAACGGATTAAAAGGCTTCTTTAACACAAACTCCGTCTTGAAAGAACTGGGGCAACTATCCGAATTTTAAATGAATCTTATTTGCTCTCCGCAAATCGCACAACAGCACACCCATATGGGCTAGTAGTATCAGGATCTGGTTTTTTCCCCCGGAGAAGCGCTTCGACAGCGTCCCGGAGGTAATGAATGCTGGGTTCACGCTGGCGGAATGTGACATCATTTATGGCACCCTGGTAACGCAATATTCCCTGTGGGTCAACCACGAAAAAATGCGGAGTGGTCTGGGCGCCGTACAGGTCGGCGACCTCTTGCTGCTCGTCGTGCAGCACCAGCGGGAGCAGGCGCTCACGAGCAGTGCGGGTGATTAAATCGAGGGGTTCATTTGCATTGGAAGCGATTGACCACAGCACTGCCATATTCCCCCATTCCTTCAAATAGGGTATGAGTTCCATATCAGCAGCCTGAGACCAGGGACATTCAGCGGACCAGAAATTAAGGATAACGATTACTCCTTGGGTTGAGGAAAGCCGGTGGGTGAAGCCATCCAGATCTCTAAGCTCAAAGTCAGGAGCCTCCCTGCCTGTCTTTATCAGGGTATCCATCCCGGGGAAAAACCTCCTTTTAGAAGCTGTTCAGATATTCCATTTTCCGGATCCATAATCCAGATTTCTGGAGGTTCAGTCAGATGTGTCTGGTCAATCCGTGTATAAGCCAGACGGCTGCTGTCCGGGCTCCAGGCGAAATCATAATGATGGAAATTCGGGTTGAATGTGTACTGGACTGCTGTGGTTTCTCCTTCTGGCAGGATCCAGATCTGGCGCCCGGGGGTCCAGCTTGAATCGTCCAGGTACTTGCGGCTGAACGCAAGCGCACCGCCATCCGGCGAATAGGCGGGGTAAGTATCCTCGACATATTCGTCCGGCAGGATGCTCAGACTGCTTTTTTCGGAAAGGTTGAAGCGGATAAGATGGCTGACAGCCAAAGTCTCGAGCCCAGAATTGCTCCTGGTAGAGCTGGAAACGAAGGTTATTTCCGGTGTGGTGTAGTAAAACCCATCCGGATGCCATGACCCTGCTTCACCGGTCTGGTTGGGAAAAGAAGTTTTCTCCCCAGTGACAGGGTCGAGAATTATGAAAGCGGAGAGGTTCTTATCGTAGAAAGTCAGAAGACCCTCCGGAGACCACTGCGGAAGGAGGGTCTGGTGATCTTCTTCGCCAGCCAGTCGCGGGTCACCGGTCCGGTTATCTTCAAGAACGAGGTACCATACCTGCGGGAAAGCCGAAGAGGTTTTTTCATATGCCAAGTAGGTGCCATTGGGGGAGACGCGCGGCGCCAGGCAGGCAGACTTGGGACATTCCAGAATGAGGCTGGGAGAACCGGGGGTTATTAAACCATCCTCATCGTTTTGAAAATTTGGGTTCTGGTTGCGCAGGTCCAGTCGGTAAATGAAGCTGCCGCCAGCAGTATCCAGAGTGCTGTAATATAGTGCATACCTATCCTGGTCGATATCATAATCCAGGATTCCGCCTGTTTCAGCTGTCAACTGCTGCTTCGCTGAAGTTGCCGGATCAATAACATATATATTTACTTCGCCGGTTGTTGGATACAGGTATGAAACCAGAGGTTGGCGGATTGAGAATGACCATGAAGCGCCTTCACCAAGCGGGGCAGATAAATGTGAAGCGGGACGGGCGCCTGCTTCAAGTGAAACCGAGATGGTCTGACCGGGATTCCAGTGTTGCTCGGGCCTATAAGTCATGGTATTTCCCTGCCAGGTTATTGAACCCGGGTGGGCAGGCATGATCTTTAAACGGCTGGAAACAGAATCTGGGTCCATTTTGCGCGAGAATGTCAGGTGAATCTGGGTACCAGCCGGGTTTGAAGTTGTCTTGTCGGCAGGAGCAAAGGATAATAATCGGGGTGCGCTGAGGAAGTAGTATCCCGCCAGTAAACCGATCAGTAGCGCTATGACCAGAGGAATAAACCATACACGACCCATGGCAGCTGGAATTATAACTGAACCTTTGGTAAGAATTCTCTGGACGGGGTTTTCTGTCGACAGAATGAGAGGTATGTGAGGACGGGAAAAAACCGGCGAGGATTTCAGTCATGGGTGGTAGAATCGCCGCAATGAAACGCTGGCAGTTGTGGTTGGGCATTGCGGTCAGCCTGGCGTTCCTGTATCTTGCGTTACGCGGATTGAATCTGGAAGACCTCGGTGCTGCATTCAAGCAAGCAAATTACTGGTGGCTGCTGCCGGGTGTGGTTGTTTATTTTATGGGAGTGCTGGTGCGTTCCTGGCGCTGGCATTACCTACTCAGACCGATTAAGAATATCCCCACATTGAAGTTGTTTCCAGTGGTAACGATCGGTTATATGGGCAACAATATTTACCCGGCCCGGATAGGAGAATTGTTACGGGCGGTAATTCTGAAGCGTTACGAAGAAGTACCGATCTCCGCTTCCCTGGCGACAATTATTGTTGAGCGCATCTTTGACGGGGTTGTAATGCTGGCTTTCATTTTCCTGAACCTGTCTGAACTGACCCGGATGACGTCTGATTCAGGCTTCGTGGGCGACATCCAGACAGTAGCGTTATGGGGCACAGCTGCATTTATCGGCGCGCTGGGTCTGTTTCTAGCAGCCGCGATGTTCCCCGAATATAGTCGCAGAGTGGTGAGTACAGTTATAGAAAGAATGATACCTGAACGATACCAGGAATATGTTATCGGCATGGCAGAACGATTCCTGGAAGGACTTGAATGCCTGCGTTCGCCGCGAGATGTATTAATGGTGTTCCTGACATCTGTCTTGATCTGGCTGCTGGAGACAGGGAAATACTGGTTTGTGATGTTCGCCTTCCCGTTTGAGGTGAGCTTCTTTGCATTGATGTTAATGAACGGGATCGTCAACCTGGCGACTACCATCCCATCTGCTCCAGGTTACGTGGGCACTTTTGATGCCCCCGGAATCGCAGTGCTGGTCGCCTATGGGGTCGACAGAGCCACTGCGGCTGCATATACGCTCGTGCTGCATGCCGCGTTGTGGTTCCCGATCACAGCCATCGGCGCATATTTCTTCTTCAGGGAAGGTCTGGACTGGTGGGCTGAGATGAAGGATTTGCAGAATGCAGAGGAGTTATCGCATTGACGGATGAGAGAAAATTGAAAGGCAGAAAGCGAGTCGCAATCATCGGGGCGGGTATTGGCGGACTGTCAGCCGCATATGATCTGGCACAATCGGGCTGGGATGTGACAATCTTTGAATCCAGCCAGCAGGTGGGTGGACTGGCATCCGGTTTCAAAGAGACGGGCTGGGAGTGGTCGGTAGAAAAGTATTACCACCACTGGTTTGCCAGCGACAGGCATATGTTGGGATTGATCGATGAACTGGGTTGGTCGCAAAATGTTGTCTTCAGGCGCCCCTATACCGTGGTCTATTACAAGGGCAGATTCTACCCATTTGATTCGATAATCAAAGGCATTACATTTCCAGGCCTGGGATGGGGGATCAATAAAATCCGGTTTGGGCTGGTAGGACTCTATCTGCGGTTGACAAACAACTGGCGACCTCTTGAGCAGGTGACCGTTGAGGAGTGGATGCAGAAGTGGGCTGGAAAGCGTGTTTATGAATTAATCTGGGAGCCGCTCCTGGTGGGAAAATTCGGAGAGCACTACTCAAAGCAGGTCAATATGGCCTGGATGTGGGCCCGCCTGAAAGCGCGCACCACCCGTCTGGGAACTTACAAAGGGGGATTTCAAGCATTTGCAGACCAGTTCGCCTCCCACCTTGAATCTCTTGGCGTAAAAATTCGTCTTAATGAACCTGTTCAGAAGATCTATTCGCATCCTAAAGCGGGAATAACTCTAAATACTTCTGATGTTCAAGAACAATTCAATTCCTGCATTGTAACGACTTCTCCCGGGCTACTGGCGCGCATGGCTCCGGAATTACCTGGCGAATACCTGGAAGGCTTGCTTGAACTCAAAAGCATGGGCGCGGTTGTGGTGGTGCTAGCCCTCAAGCGGCGTCTTTCGGAAGAGGGCTATTATTGGTTCAACCTGCCCAAGTCCTCCGGGTATCCATTTCTAGCCCTGGTAGAACACACAAACTACCTCTCTCCGGACTTCTTCGGTGGAGACCACATTGTTTACATCGGCGATTACCTGGAACCCGACCACGAATATTTTTCCCTTGAGAAGGATAGAATCCTTGAGCGGTTTATACCCAGCCTGCCAAGATTTAACCCGGATTTTCGCCCAGATTGGATAAGAAAAAGCTGGCTTTTCCGGACAAGCTATGCCCAACCTGTTCCGCTGTTGAATCATTCGCGCAATATCCCGGATATCAAAACTCCGCTGCCTGGATTGTATTTTGCCAGCATGAGCCAGGTGTATCCCTGGGATCGGGGCACAAACTTTGCGGTTGAGATCGGGCGGAAAGCAGCTGGATTTGTGTTATCGGACAGCGAACGGGATTAAAGTACCTGGAAAAAGAACAATTGATATTTCAAACTGAAGGTATTGGTGGCTTAAAAAAAACAGTTTAATAAGTCCACTGGATTAAAAATGTAAAAAAACAAATTAATGGTATTAAAATCCTGGTTGATTCTGTCAGCCGCGGCACCTGCGTGAGGGTTCAGCCTGAGCACTGCCAACATAAAAGATGCCTGGATTTTAAGCGATGAAAAGGGTGAAACGAGGGCAAATGTCTTCTCCCAGGACGCAATTTTAATTTATTGTGGATCTGGTTAAAGCTTCTGATTTTACAATTTTCAGGGCTACATGGACTGCGGTGGAGGTGGAGGGCGAGAACCCGGATGGTTTCCTCGATGAAACCGAGTTGGCAGGCGGCGACAATATTCTGGCATTTCTGTTAAGCAACTCGAAACTCTGCCTCATTGGCGGGTATAACGTAAGCCTCTACCTCAATGATGAGTTTGACTGGATTCTTGAGTTTGAAGTTAAGTAAAAATATGCTATTAATATTACGCGCAGTTGTGAAACAAATTATCGCAGGTATGTTGACAGCAGTTTTGCTAACTGCAGCTGCCTGTGATAATTTGTTAATCAGGGATCAACCCCTGCCCACAGCGATGGCTGAGCTCAAACCGGAATCCCCGGATTGGCTTTCGGTTTATTTCAGCGACCCAGACAGCACTACAGGTTCGAATTACCGTGGTGGTCCAGATGAAGCGCTAGCGGAAAGCATCCGGAAAGCGCGTGTCAGCGTGGATATGGCTATGCATTTCCTGAATTTATGGAGCATCCGGGATGCATTGATAGAGACTCACAGGCGCGGTGTTCCGGTACGGGTAGTGACAGAGAGCGATAACCTGGACGTGGATGAGATTATTGAATTAAAGGAAGCGGGTATCCCGGTCCTAGGAGACCGGAGAGAAGGGCGCATGCACAATAAGTTTGTTGTAATTGACCGCCAGGAAGTCTGGACGGGCTCGATTAACTTGAGTGTAATGGGCGCTTATTACCATGATAACAACTTGTTGCACCTCAAATCCGCTCCCATCGCGGAAAATTACACAGTGGAGTTTGAGGAAATGTTCCTGGAAGACCGCTTTGGGCCGGGTTCTCCGGCGAATACTCCCAACCAGTTTAGTAATGTAAACGGGGTTAATGTCGAGACTTATTTTTCACCCGAGGACCACCCGGCACACCGTATCAAGCAGTTGATCCAGAATGCGAGGGAAAGCATCGACTTTCTGGCTTATTCATTTACGCTCGATGAACTGGCGGATGCGATGGTCGCCAGCTCCCGGCATGGGGTACAGGTGAGAGGCGTTTTCGATGAAGGTCAATCCAGGGCGAATGCCGGAACGGAATTCTACAATCTGCTCTCAGCCGGTCTGGATGTGCGCCTGGATGGCAATGAAAATAAAATGCATCATAAAATCATCATCATAGATGAGAGTATTGTCATCACCGGTTCTTATAATTTCAGCGTTAATGCTGAAACTGTGAATGATGAAAACGTGATAATTATTCACAGCAAGGATTTCGCTAAAAAATACGAACAGGAATTTGGGCGTGTATTCATAAAATCACGGGCTTCCCATTGAGATTGGAATTTATATTCCAAGAAATGCGAAAAGCTTGGCGAAACGACCTTCACGACGTAGAATAGTGAAGCACCTCGTGAATTTGCAATTATTGATTAATTGATGGAGAAAATGAATGGATACTGATGGAAAGTTTTATCTTGGAAAAATCTACGACTTAAAGGGAAAAGAAGTCACTGAAGAGTTGCTGCTTTACGATCCCGAGGACCTTACAACTCACGGGGTTGTGGTTGGCATGACCGGCTCGGGAAAAACCGGCCTGTGTATCGACCTGCTTGAAGAAGCAGCTCTGCAGCGGATTCCCGCTCTCATGATAGACCCAAAAGGCGATATCACCAACGCTTTGCTCCATTTTCCGAACCTGGCCCCGCAGGATTTCCAACCCTGGGTTAACCCGGATGATGCCCGCCGTGAAGGAAAGTCAATCGAAGAAGCCGCCCAGGATGCCTCCGCGCTTTGGCAAAATGGACTGGCACAATGGGGTATTGGCAAGGAGCGAATCGAAGCCCTGGAGGAATCAGTGAATTTTGCTGTGTACACACCCGGCTCTGACAGCGGGCTGCCGGTCAGCATCCTGGCTTCGCTTGAGGTACCCGATATCGCCTGGGAAGAAAACCGTGAACTGCTCCGGGAACAGATCTCTAGTACGGTCACTGCACTTCTTGGCCTGGTTGGACTGGAAGATATCGATCCGGTTCGTTCTCGTGAACATATCCTGCTTTCAAATATATTCGAACACGCCTGGAGCCAGGGCAACGATCTTGATCTGGGCGAATTGATCATGCAGACTCAAAACCCGCCGATTTCGAAACTGGGCGTGTTTGATGTCGATACATTTTTCCCTCAAAAAGACCGCTTTGAACTGGCTATGCTGCTCAATAACATCCTGGCATCTCCTGCATTCCAGACATGGATTGAAGGCCAGCCCTTGGAGGTTTCCAGCCTGCTGTACAGCCCAGATGGAAAACCGCGCCACAGCGTTTTTTATATCGCTCACCTGAATGACGCTGAACGGATGTTTTTTGTGACCCTGTTGTATTCTGCAGTCGAATCCTGGATGCGTTCACAGAGCGGAACTACATCCCTGCGGGCGATTGTTTACTTTGATGAGATTTTTGGTTATCTACCGCCGATTGGGAATCCCCCTTCAAAAGAGCCAATGCTGCGCATGTTAAAGCAAGCGCGCGCCTTTGGAGTCGGGCAGATGCTTGTTACCCAGAACCCGGTTGATATTGATTACAAAGCGCTGTCAAACGCCGGCACATGGTTTATAGGAAAACTGCAGACCGACCAGGATAAACAGCGCCTGTTAGACGGTCTGGAGGGCGTTATAGCTGGGGACATGAACCGAAGAGAGCTGGATAAATTGATTTCAGCGTTGGGGAAACGCGTATTTCTGGTGAAGAACGTGCACGAGAAAAAGCCGCAGATTTTCTACACCCGTTGGGCGATGAATTATCTGACCGGACCATTAACGCGCACCCAGATACCCGCGTTGAACGAGATAGCTGGCGCGGCCGGGTTGATCTCTGAGGAAGCAGAAACTGATAAAAAGGCAGAAAGAACTGTTGCGGAAACTAAGCGTCCAGCCCGTGAACGACCCGAAGAAGAATTGGCCAGCTCGCTTACCCGGCCTGCTGTTCCAGCAAGAGTTGATGAATTTTTCCTGCCCAATAACCTGACCCTGTCCAAGGCTTTTAAGTTTTCTGGGAAAGAGGTCCCAGAAGAAGCACAAAGTAAAGGATTTATTTACCGGCCGGCGCTTCTAGCACAGGCATTCATCCGCTACCGCAACCGGAAATACAACTTGGACAGCGAGGTTTACCGGGCGGTTCTGGTCTCCGATCCTGACCGGCGCGGGAACGTGCGCTGGGATGACCACCTCACACCAGGTTTCGAAGAACAAAAGATGGACCGAAAACCAACCCCAGATGCAAGGTTTGAAAGCCTGGAAGCGCCGTTGACCGATTCAAAAATTCTGGCGAGTATCAAATCCGATTTTCTGGATTGGGCTTACCATTCCAGCGAGGTGATTGTAAGGGCAAACGACAAGCTGAAAGTGTACGCTGGACCAGAAGTGTCTGAGGAGGAATTTCGAAAAATGTGTGAGGATGCGGCTGAGGAATTGTTTGAAGCGGATGCAAAGAAGACAAGCGCCTCCTTTGAAAAAAAAGTGCAGCAGCTGATGGACCGGATAGAGCGCGAGCAGCAGGAACTGGAGGAGGATGAGGCGGAACTCTCACACCGGAAAATGGAAGAATACGGAACTTATGCTGAAACAGTGATCAGTCTGTTTGGAGGCCGCAAGCGACAATTGTCAACTTCCCTGTCTAAACGGCGCATGACAGCCAAAGCCAAAGCGGATGTAGATGAATCGCGTGACGCGATTGAGGATTTTAAGAAGGATATCGAGGAGCTAAAGGAAGAACGGGATGAGGCGCTCGAAGAGATAAAAGGAAAATGGCTGGATATTATTGAAGATGTGGAAGAGATCCCGTTCGCACCTTATAAAAAAGATGTCATACTGGATATGTTTGGGATTGCATGGACACCTTACCATCTGGTTTCTGTTGGGGGCGGACTGGAGGCATTGCCTGGTTACGGTGAGGGTGAATGAGCGATTATCTACAGCAAAATGGTTTAACGAGGCGGATATGAAAATTTTATTTTTGCTCAGACATGCAAAATCGAGCTGGAAGGATAGCGGGATACCTGACCATGATCGACCGTTGCAAAAACGCGGTAAACGAGACGCTCCGCGCATGGGAGAATTGATGGTCAAAGAAGAACTTTTTCCGGATCTTATAATATCCTCTTCCGCAAAGCGAGCATGCAAAACCACAGAATTGCTAGTCGAAGAGGCAGGTTTTGATTGTGAAATCGTGTATGAGAGAGATTTGTATGCAGCCTGGCCGGACGCTTATATTGAAACCCTGAATGTCCTGCCGGATCAATACGAACGAGTGATGGTTGTGGGCCACAATCCAGGGCTTGAGGATTTGCTGGAAATGTTGACGGATGAATTTGAGCGGATGCCAACAGCAGCATTAGCGGTCATCTCGCTGCCGATCACAAGCTGGAGAGAACTGTCGTCCGAGACACGCGGCGAACTTGTGCGCATCTACCGCCCGAAAGAATTATGAAGAGACGGAATGCCCTCCCTGGGGTTTACTATTTTTGCAGAAAGGTTTTGATTTGAGGTATAATCCAGCCCGTTGTAAACAGTTGGATCCGCTGCCAGACCAGATATGAGGAACAAAAAATGAGCAAAAAGACAAGAAAAAGGCAAACACGAAGAAGCCGGTCGACCAGCCGCTCTGAGGGAGCGGCAGTGTCAAGAGAGGCAAAAACCAGAAAAAACGAATCTGAGTTCAACCCGGATTACTCTGACACGATCAAGGACCTCAAAAGAATCGGGATCCTGGCGGGCACCTTCTTTGTCGTTCTCTTAGGATTGTCTGTGTATTTTAATTATTTAAACCCGCTGTTCTAACTTAAAATCAGGTTAGCTAATAAGACCAACCCGGCTCAAGAGAAGAAATTGATTGAGCCGGGTTTGTGTTTAAGTCAATATCCTAGGGTTTGTCATTTTGGAGTTATCCGGCTAGAATGTAATTATGGAGGAACAGAGACCGCGCTGGTCTTCGAGGACGAAACTGACCGTCAGCTTGCTGTTGCTGGCTTTTGGGATATACCTAATATATATCTTCCGGGCTGCAATTGGCCCGATCCTCCTGGCACTGGTGATCGCTTATGTGCTTTCACCGCTGGCGGGCTGGTTTCAATCCAGGCTGAAAATCCGGCGCAGTCTGGCGGCACTGCTTTCTTACATCGTGGCAGGGGTTATTATAGTATCCATCCCGCTGATTATTGTGCCCCCCCTGACGGCGCAGTCGACGGAACTCAACCTGGATTTTCAGCAAATAATCGGACAAATAGAATCTATACTTGCTCGAAGGTATGATGTTGCCGGGTATGTGATCGACCTGGAGCAGATATACGCGCAGGTGTCCGGTTCGATCGTGGCTGTTTTTGAACCGTTTGTAGGGCAGACTCTCAGTTATGCGATCGATTTGATCACCTCGCTGGTATGGGTGGTCTTTGTAATTGTTGTATCTTTTTATCTGGTGCTTGATGGCTGGAAAGTTGTCTCCTGGCTGGAAAAAATCACCCCGGTTGGATACCAGGCTGATTTTAAGAGGCTGCGAAATGAGATTACCCAGATCTGGAACGCCTTCTTCAGAGGGCAGATACTGCTGGCTCTGGTGGTGGCGATCATTTTCACAATAGGGGGATTGGTTATTGGGCTGCCGTTTGCGCTCGCTATGGGCGTTCTAGCTGGTTTTCTGGAGTTGTTTCCGAGCATCGGGCACGGGATCTGGCTGACAATCGCCTCAATTTTATCGCTTTTCCTTGGATCGGCATGGCTGCCAATCCCGAATTGGGTCTTCGCCCTGGTCGTGATCGGTCTGCACATCATTTTCCAGCAATTTGACCTGAACTATCTGCTCCCGCGTGTTATCGGGCGCAGGGTCCAACTGCACCCACTGGTGGTGATTATGGGGATCGTGACCGGTGCGCTGGTTGCCGGAGTGCTGGGTATATTCTTGGCTGCACCGACAATTGCGACAGCGCGTGTGCTGGTGAGGTATATTTACGCCAACCTGTTTGATCTTGACCCGTTCCCGGAGACTTCTCCGCCAAAGCTGCCTGATCCCAGAGTGCGCTGGTGGGAAAAAGAACCAGTCAGCGAAACTAAAAGCAACGATAAGAGTTAAGGAATATATCCAACCATGAATTTGAGGTCCCTGGAATCCAATCTGCGATTCCAGAAGTGAAGTGGATTAACGACTCCAGAGCGGTTTCTAAAAGGCGTCCCGTTACTTATGGTGGGAGTGTAACCTGAACGGAAAATATCTCTGCCAGCGGTAGCAATGCAACGCCAAAGATTTACTCGCCGCTCAAGGCAAAGGCGGCAGATTTACCTCAACCGAGCATAAACCTGGCTGGGTTTCCATGTGCTCTTTAAATGCACGGACATCAAATTGATATGCCCTCCCTGGCGTCAAACCTTTAATCCTCATTTGTCTTTTATTGGATGAAGCGCTTGTGACTAGATTGCTGCCTGCCGCGTAGATGTGGAAACCCTCGCGGGCAGGATCGGTCAATGCATCCCAACCTATTGTCACTTCTGAAGAAGTAAATTCAAGGATTCGGCAGTTTGTAGGCGCAGCAAGGGGAACAAGGTTGGCGACATGGATGCTGCCGTAACTGAAATTGTTGGCTTCATTTAATTCGTCGATCTCATTACTGGGGTCGATAATTAAATCCCACTTGTAATCTCCTGCATTAGGATATCCCTGATAGTCACAATCCTTGCCGCTGTTCATGGCAGGTTTGATACTCAGAAAATCCCAGCTGCAGCCGATATGTTTAGCGGCTCCTTCTGGCATCCAGACCACATTAAATGCCCCCGAATCAACTTCACCGATGTTCTGGACAAGAATGTGTACTTTAACCGGTGAGCCCTGGACAGGGTTGCGTGGTTCGATGGAGATGTCTGAGACGCGCAAGTCCGGTTCTCCCGGTCCGGGATAGACCTGGACGTCGGATGGGGACTCGTCATCCACAACTTCAACGGGGGGTTCATCATCCACTACCAGAGGCGGGGATTCATCTTCAACCACCTGGACATCCGGGGGTTCCTGGGGAGGAGCGAGGGCAAATTCAATTTCCTCAACTGGGATAATCTGGGCGATATCTTGAAGCTCTTCTTCGTATTCTTCCGCCTCTACAATTGGTGCGGGGGCGTTAATCTGAACGGAAGAGGGCAGTGAGCCGGACACTTGCGCGACAAGGACGTTATCAACCAGAGCCTGGGAATCATCCAGGGTTCCGATCACAATTGTGCCCTGTGTGACAGGTTCCTGGTCCGAGTAATCAATCCATAGCTCCTGATCCACCCAGATCTGGATCTTGCCCCCGGCGCTCCCAAGGGTAATCTGGCGCCACTCGCCGGCTGGAATAGGTCCCGTGTGTCCCAGAATAGTGAAGTTATCGGGTGGGCTTTCTTTGATAAGGAACACCCCATCATTGTTGATGTGGACCAGGTAGCGCGCATCGCGGTTAAAGTCAAAACCAAATGCAAGGGTTCCTGACTGACGGGAGGCGTCTGCACGCAGCATGTAACCGCTCCAGTTCAGACCGCTGGGAACGAGTGCTGCACCGCGACCTGCTGCCCCAAAGACATAGACGTCGCCTGATTGCTGAACGTTCCAGGAGGAGGTGATATTCCAACCGTCTGAATCGCCATCCTGGAAATCATCTTTAAATAACACTTTCCCGCTTAAACCGGGCAGTATCTCAGTCTCTTCTTGAGCTACAGGCTGTTCCTGCTCAGCGACATCCCCGGGTATGTTCTGGGCTGGCTCTTCCTGACCCGCGGCACTTTCCTGAAGCTGTGGTGATTGGGCGACATCGCCTCCCAAGCTGCAAGCCAGGATTGCGGCGGTGAGAGCCAGGCAGAAAGCGAGAATTTTTATCTGGTAATTTTGTGTGAAACTGTTCATGCTGTGTACCCTCCCATACAAATATCTTCTAGCGCTTAATCAAAAAAGAGATTAATGCTTTCAGGGATATTGCGCAATGACTGTATCCCTCTCCACCTGTTTATCTAATCTAGTTTACAAAATTATCGCCGTCCAGTCAATTGTTTCTTTGAAATTGACGATGCGGTATTTTCAATAGTGGTTTTTACCCGGGTTTTTCAGTGAATCCCATCTTGGAGTAAAGCAAATTCTCACCTGGTCTGGTAAATAAACTTGTACGGGATCCACTATGCCCTGCCCAAGAGGCGGCGGTCAATTGACCCCTGATTGTTCTATTGCAATAACACCCGGAAGGCTTACCAGCTCGCAGAGATTTAATTCAGAAAAATTATGATAAGGGAATCAGTATTTGTTTGTTTGAATATTTACCTGGCTGGTATTGTATAACGTTTCCCTGATCCGAATAACCTGGCTGCGCAGGCGGTCGTCGCGTTCCAGCAGGTCTGCAATTTTTTCATATCCGTAAAGGACGGTTGTATGATCCCTGCCTCCTAAAATATCCCCGATCCGGGGCAAAGAAATTCCGGTTTCTTCGCGCAGCAGGTACATCGCCACCTGCCGGGGAAGTGCGACTCGCCTTGACCGATTCCGGCTGGAAAGTTCTACTACTTCAACATTAAATCCGTCCGCGACAGCCTGTAAAATCCTTTCGGGCTTCACTTCACTTTTCCTCTTGAAAAAATCAGCTAAGGAAGTCTCTACAATTTCGGTAGAAAGCGGCAGCTCATTCAGGGTTGCGTAAGCGGATACCCGGGTTAACGCCCCCTCCAGTTCACGAATGTTGGACTGTACCAGGTTGGCAATATTTTCGAGAACCTGGTTGGAAATATGTAAATTTGATCGCTCCGCTTTGGAACGCAAAATTGCGAGCCTGGTTTCAAAATCCGGATGCTGAATATCGGCTGCCAGTCCCCATTCGAATCGAGAGCAAAGTCGTTCTTGCAGGGTTACCAGAGCTTTTGGCGGGCGATCAGATGATATGACAATCTGTTTATTCTGCCCATGAAGTTTATTGAAAGTGTGGAAAAATTCCTCCTGGGTGGATTCTTTTCCAGCGATAAATTGGATGTCATCAATAAGTAGCACATCGATGTGGCGATATTTTTCGCGGAAGATATGGGTTCTATGTGTTCTGATTGCATCCACCAGGTCGTTTGTGAACTCTTCGGAAGAGATGTATAGAATGTTGAGACCCTGTCCGGAGCACATATTGCCAATTGCATGCAGTAGATGGGTTTTGCCGAGACCAACGCCGCCGTATAAAAACAGCGGATTGTAGGCTTGGGCTGGTTTTTCTGCAACTGCGAGGGAGGCTGCATGAGCCAGGCGGTTGCTCGGACCAACGATAAAATTATTGAACGAATAGCGTGGATTTATGCTCGGGTTGTGTGTGGCCAGGGTTGTGTTTTCGGAGTTTTCGTCAGCGGAGAGCTCGTCAAATACTTCGCAGGACGTATTCTCATCCTGCCAGACGATGAACCGGACTTCCACGGTCCGGTTCATTACACCGGTCAGTATTCGTTTGACAGTGCTTGACAGGCGTCCTTCAAGCCAATCGCGTGCGTAAGCGTTCTGGACGCCGATAATAAAACTGCCGTCCTCATAAGAAACGAGTTCCGCATTGCGAACCCAGGTATCGAAAGCGGCTTTCGGCATCTCAACCTGCAGTTGACCTTTTGCAGCCTGCCAGGCCTGCTTTGCTTTCATCGATTCTCCTCAGCGCTGTTCCCGGAATAGGACAAACTATACCCCTCACGTTCCACAGTACCAGCAGTGGAGCGACCGTAATTTCCTATTAAGTTGAGCAGGTCAGTTACCTAAAATGATAAGAACAGCATCCCTGATCTAGTCCAGCTTGAAAGTTATTATTCAACCCTGAACTGTTGGGTTACTATTCTAACCGATATGGTGAGATAGGCAATAGAGGAAGTCCGATTTTATCTAAAAAAAAACAATAATTTAAGAATCAAGAATCTTAAAAAAATCAAAATATGTTGCAATTTCTATACCTGACACAATACTGCATTTAAGTCCCAATTGCAGGGGGATGATAATAGTAATCCCCAATATAGAAGGGGAAGGTTAGCTTGAGAAAAGAATGGCTAGGGAGCGGAATCTCCATATCTTAAAGAAATCAATGAGGGTGAAGGAAGAAAATAAATGTTAGACGATTCCAAATCGTGAATCCTGTATGGAATCGATCTGGAAAAAGGCGTGCTTATCAGTAGCAGCGATTTATTTGTCCAGTTTAAATATTGATATTTCTCCTATATTCCGTTAACGCCTTTCATGTATTGCCTGTTTATCCTATACATGTGCATTGAAAACCTGAATATTTATATTGTGTTTGCAGATATACCGTACGCAATAAATCTTTGTCATCTTTGATGGCTTTTATGTTTTATACATCTTTTAATTGAATTATAAAAGGAGAATATTATGTCTAAAATTATTGGTATAGATCTCGGGACAACTAACAGCGTTGTTGCTGTAATGGAAGGCGGCGATCCGACTGTTATCACAACTGCGGAGGGCTCACGTTTGCTGCCCTCGGTGGTTGGTTTTAATAAAAATGGCGAAAGGCTGGTTGGTGAAACTGCGAAACGACAGGCAGTTGTAAATCCCGACAATACTGTCTATTCGATAAAACGCTTCATGGGAAGGCGCTTCGATGAGGTCGAAAATGAGCGTGAAATGGTCTCTTATAAAGTCGTTGAAGGTCCGGCTGGCGATGCCAGAGTCAGAATACCCGTCAATGGAAAAGAATACAGCCCGCAGGAAATCTCGGCTATGATCTTGGGAAAGCTCAAGAAGGATGCCGAAGCGTTTCTGGGAGAAACGGTGACGAAAGCTGTAATCACTGTACCGGCATATTTTAACGACAGCCAGAGGCAGGCAACCAAAGACGCCGGAAAAATTGCCGGGCTGGAAGTGCTCAGGATTATTAATGAACCTACTTCAGCCGCTCTGGCTTACGGTCTTGATAAAAAGGAGAACGAGACCATACTGGTCTTTGACTTAGGAGGCGGTACTTTTGATGTAAGTATCCTGGAAGTCGGTGAGGGAGTTATCGAAGTAAAATCGACCAACGGTGATACTCACCTGGGCGGAGATGATTGGGACCAGGCGATTGTAAACTGGGTCGCTGATGAGTTCATGAAGGAAAATGGGATCGACCTGCGTAAAGACCGACAAGCCCTGCAGCGACTACGCGAAAGCGCTGAAAAGGCGAAAATTGAGCTCTCTAGTGTGATGGAAACTGAGATAAATCTGCCTTATGTAACCGCGGACGCTTCCGGTCCAAGGCATTTGCAGATGAAATTGTCGAGAGCGAAGTTTGAGCAGCTGACGGAGGATCTTGTGGAACGAATAAAAGGACCCTTCAACGCAGCCTTGAAGGATGCTGGGCTGAGCGCAAACAAGATTGATGAAATTATCCTTGTGGGAGGCGCAACCCGCATGCCGATGGTGCAGGATCTGGTTCGAACATTTATCGATAAAGAACCTCATAAAGGCGTCAACCCGGATGAAGTTGTCGCGGTAGGCGCGGCTATCCAGGCAGGTGTGTTGGGCGGTGATGTGAAGGATGTACTTCTGCTGGATGTTACTCCGCTATCACTTGGACTTGAGACCCTCGGTTCGGTTATGACCACATTAATCGAGCGGAATACAACCATTCCGATCAAGAAGACCGAAGTCTTTTCTACTGCGGAAGATAACCAGACAGCTGTTGATATCCATGTGCTACAGGGAGAACGCCCCATGGCAGGAGATAATATGACCCTGGGTCGTTTCCGGCTGGAAGGTATCCCTTCAGCTCCACGCGGTGTTCCACAAATTGAGGTTACATTTGATATTGATGCAAACGGCATCCTTAACGTGGCTGCAAAGGATAAAGCTACTGGAAAAGAACAAAACGTCACAATCACTGCTTCAACCAATCTCAACCAGAATGAGATTGACAAGATGGTCAGGGAAGCCCGTGAGCACGAAGCGGAAGACAGCAAGAGGCGCGAGTTGATTGAGGCCCGCAACATCGCAGACAGTCTGGCATACCAGACCGAAAAAACTCTGGCAGAATTGGGTGATAAGGTCCCAGAAAACGAACGCCAGAATATCCAGGCAAAGATCGACTCATTGCGGGAGGCGATGAAGGGCGAGGATGCGGGACATATCAAACAACTGGTTGATGAAGTCCAGAATGCATTCCATGCTCTCAGCCAGCAGCTATATGCCCAGCAACAGGCTTCTGGCGGCGCGGCTGGCGAAACCATGCCAGGTGGGAACGGCCATGGTCCAGCAGCTGCCAGCCCGGGTAGCGTTTCTTCGGATGAAGATGAAGTTATTGAGGGTGAATTTCACGAAGCCTAAACAACGTTGAAAGCATAGCATAAGACAAAGTTGCAGCGAATCTGAACAGGCGTCCAGGTTAAAATAATTGGACGCCTGTTTTTTGTTCAATATCAATCTAACCGGAGATTTTTATTGGTTTGTGATTGCGGCGCGGGCTGCATTGGTTTCACAGGCAGAGATTAATGTATAATTTCCCCTAAGCTGGCAGTTTAATCATGGTTATCCTTTTAATTAGATGATGAATATTATCGCCCCGTTCGTTTTAATAATTCAAAAAAAACGCAGGAATAAGAATAAAGACCCTGATGGTTGAATCTAAAACATCTCCCCCGGTCAGTTTTTTCATACCCACCTCGGTTTTCCTGGTTCTATTGGGCTGGGGCGGTCTGTATCTACTGTACCGTTACACAACGCCCAGCGGAGGGACTCGCTGGCTTTTCTTTTTTGCCGGTGTACTTGCGCTGACAGGGGCAGCTTTACCTGTAATGGCTTTTCTCAACCGGCGCTTTCACTCAATCCCGCCCGCGACCCAAGGGGTTATCGTACGGCAGTCGCTCTGGTTTGGGATTTATTTCCCGACCCTGGTATGGCTGCAAATTGGAAGAGTGCTCAATCCATTTATCGCCCTGATACTGGCAATTGGTTTCGTGGTAATTGAATGGCTGCTTCGTCTGAGGGAGCGCAGTCAATGGAAACCATGAGCGAGTTGAGATCCCTGCCTTCAGTGGATCAGTTTGTTAACACACCCGGAGCGATCGAGTTATTAAATCATTATGGGCGGTCATTGACCATCGAAGCGATCCGGTTCACGCTGGAAGATGTCCGTTCCAGCCATGAACAGGGTAAAAGTATCCCGGATGAAGGGGAATTGCTTGAACGCTGTGAGACAGCCCTGAGAGAATGGACCAAGGCGACTCTGGTGGGAGTAATAAATGCCACGGGTGTGATCCTGCATACCAATCTAGGCCGAGCGCCCTTGAGCCGTTCTGCTATCAAAGCCGTAAAGAGCGTGGCAGCGGGTTACTCCACGCTGGAATATGATCTTGACCGGGGAAAGCGTGGATCCCGTCTCATCCATGCCGAAGCGCTTCTGACTAGGCTGACAGGCGCGCAAGCAGGATTAGCGGTGAACAACAACGCCTCAGCGCTGCTTTTAATCCTGACCTGTCTGGCAAAACGGCGGGCTGTAGTTATTGCCAGATCACAGCTGGTGGAGATTGGAGGCGGGTTCAGGGTGCCGGATGTGATGAAACAATCCGGAGCCCGGCTGGTTGAAGTTGGCACAACAAACCGGGTGCATTTGTCCGATTACATAAACGCGATCGAAGAATCGAATCCGGCTATGATCCTACGCGCCCATCGCTCTAATTTCAGGATCATTGGTTTTACTTCAGAACCCGGATTGAATGAGCTCGGCGAATTGGCGTTAAAGAGAGGCATTCCTCTGGTGGATGATCTGGGTTCAGGAGCGCTGCTGGAAACCGAAAGGTATGGCCTGGGACATGAACCGATGGTGGTCGAATCGCTCTCTATGGGAGCGGACCTGGTTTGTTTCTCTGGTGATAAACTTATCGGAGGTCCGCAGGCAGGTATTATTGTGGGCAGGTCGGACCTGGTTAAAAGGTTAAAAAAGCACCCGCTTGCCAGGGCGATCCGGGCTGATAAACTCTGTCTGGCAGGACTATCAGCGACTTTGATGCATTACATAAAGGATGAAGCCGAGCAGGAAATTCCGGTCTGGCGCATGATCGCTGCACCTCTTGAAAGTCTGAGAAAGCGGGCAGAGAGGTGGGCAGAGATTCTTAAGGGAAGCATATTGTTGGAAGGTGCCTCCACAGTGGGCGGCGGGAGTTTGCCAGAAGAGATCCTGCCAACCTGGCTGCTTGGAATTCAAGCGCGCAGCCCAAACAGGTTATTGGATCAATTACGCGCGGGACAACCCGCGGTTATCGCGAGACTTGAGAATGAGATGGTCGTTTTTGACCCTAGGACAGTCATGCCCGAACAGGATCAAGCCTTTATTGAACAGGTCAGAAAGATTATTTGTTAGACAGAAATGAAAACAGATATTGAGAGATTGATGGCAAAAAGCGGAGTTGACGCGCTGCTGATCACCGGTTCCGGACAGCACAACCCGGGAATGGTTTACCTGACTGGCGGAGCCTATTTAAACAGCGCCGATCTGATAGTCAAGCCCGGTGCTGAACCATCGCTGTTTCATTATCCAATGGAACGGGATGAAGCAGCAAAAACCGGGCTAAAGACGATCGATCTGACCGACATTGGACTGGATGAGATACGGCGAATCGGGGGCGGGGATCCAATCAGAACCGAGGTGGAAAAATACCAGCGGATCTTCAAACATGCTGGCCTCGAGGCAGGACGTGTAGCTGTTGCTGGTATGCGCGACGCAGGCACCGCTTATGCGGTGTTTTCAGAACTTCGGGAGCAGTTTCCGGAGATTTCATTTGATGGAAAAGAAGCCGGCGAGATTTTGCTCAAGGCGATGTCCACCAAGGATCACGACGAGATTGATCGCATCCGGCGAATGGGCATGATAACAGTAGATGTTGTACACAAGACGGCGGACTTCTTAACCACCCGAGAGGTTCGAGATGGTGCGCTTCTAAATGAAGACGGCGCATTTTTGACCATTGGCGACGTTAAAAACCAAATCAGATTGTGGGTTGCAGAGAACGGAGCGGAATTGCCGGAAGGATTTATTTTTGCCCAGGGTGGAGATGCCGGCGTGCCACACAGCACCGGTGATCTTGAAGATGTGCTCCGGCTGGGTGAGACTATTGTGTTTGATATCTTTCCGTGTGAAGCAGGGGGAGGCTATTATTTCGACTTCACCCGCACCTGGTGCCTGGGTTACGCTTCTAAGGAAGCCCAGCGGTTGTATGCGGACGTGTTTTCTGTGTATCAAACTGTGACAGGTGAGCTGCAAATGGGAGAGTATTGCAGACTGTACCAGGAGCGGGTATGCGAACTGTTTGAACAGCAGGGTCATTCCACCATACGGAGTGTGCCCGGAACAAAGGACGGCTACGTCCACAGTCTGGGACATGGGCTTGGACTGCATGTGCACGAATACCCCTGGTTCAGCGCAGTCAGCACAAACAAGCATAAATTACTGCCCGGTTCGGTCGTAACCATTGAACCCGGTTTATATTACCCGGAGCGAGGTATGGGAGTGCGGCTGGAAGACACCGTCTGGATTCGCCCGGATGGTGAGATAGAGGTTCTAGTTGATTACCCAATGGATTTCGTGCTTCCGGTTAAGGGGTACAATTTTGGTGAATAGAGAATAGGGATAATTGTATGGACCTACAGCAGCGCCTGTTCCCAGAACCCAAGCAGATTGCCAGGATTCTTGGGATTGAGACCTCCTGTGATGAAACAGCGGCAGCGGTTGTCGAGAATGGAAGAATAATCCTGTCAAACGCAGTTGCATCACAGGTTGAACTGCATGCTAAATTTGGCGGAGTGTTCCCGGAGGTTGCCTCTCGACAGCATATCCTGACGATATCGGCAATTGTAGATTCAGCGCTTGAGGAAGCGCATCTTAACCTGGGAGAAGTAGACGGGATCGCAGTTACCCGCGGACCAGGCCTGCCTGGTTCGCTGGTAGTTGGAATGAATATGGCAAAGGGAATGGCGATGGGCGCCGGGGTTCCCCTGGTTGGCATAAATCATCTGGAAGCCCATATTTACTCAGCCTGGCTCGAGCGGTCATATGCAGGGGATAGCCGGGGGCAGAAATTTGCCAGGGAGAAAGATCCTAAATTTCCACTGGTAGCGTTGATTGTGTCCGGTGGGCACACTGAACTGGTGCTTATGCAAGACCACCTGCAATATGAACGCCTGGGGGGAACCCTGGATGATGCAGCCGGGGAGGCTTTTGATAAGGTCGCCCGTTTGCTTGGCCTGGGCTACCCCGGAGGTCCAGCGATACAGGAAGAATCTCAGGGCGGCAATCCGGAAGCGTTCAATTTTCCCCGAGCATGGTTAGGGGACAGCTGGAATTTTTCATTCAGCGGATTAAAAACGGCAGTATTAAGGCATGTGCAGTCCATTCAGGAGGAAGGGCGTTTGCTTCCTGTATCCGATCTTGCGGCAAGTTTTCAAGCAGCAGTGGTTGAAGTCTTAGTTGGCAAAACTGTAAAAGCCGCGGAAGAATTTAATGCAAAGGAAATTCTTGTAGCCGGCGGGGTTTCAGCAAACCAGGCGCTGCGGAGAGCAATACAACTCCAGGCTCCCTGCCCTGTCCAAATTCCGCCCATCTATTTGTGCACAGATAACGCCGCCATGGTTGCCGGGGCTGGATATTTCAGGATGATTAATGGGTTCCGGGATGGGTTGGATATGGACGTGGTTCCAAATTGGCCCATATCCGAAATCGAAGCGCAGGGATAATTTTCCAGCTGTAAGACCCCCAGAAATTAAAACAAAATCGAAATTGGATCAGACTCCACCCGTGACCATCCGGGTGATGAGCTGGTTAAGTGTTTCAGCGAGATCAACCCGGTTGAAGTGCTTGACCACATATTCTCGTCCGCTTTCGCCCATGCGCCTAGTTTGCTGCGGATCATCAGCCAACGATTCGACAGCCTGAGCCAGTGCGACCGGATCTCCCGGTTGGACGAATATCCCAGCGCCGGCTTCTTCTACTGCTGACCTGATAACCCCATCAATAGCCAGAATCACTGGTTTTCCAGCCGCCATGTAGTCAAAAACCTTGTTCGGGTAAACCGTTGCGTAAAGCGGAACAGGTTTTAAGATTGCCACACAGGCATTTGCGGCGGCTACAGCTTGCGCAATGCGAGATTTTGGACATGCAGGCAGGAAGAGCGTATTTTTCAGCCCCAGTTTACGCGACTGCTCAACCAGATTTGGTTTCTCTTTGCCATCTCCCAGCAGAACAAATTGGACATCGGGTCGTTGCGAAAGGAGCCTCGCAGATTCGAGTAGGATACCGAGGTCATTGGACAAGCCGTGTGCGCCGGCATAAAGAACCACAAACTTGTCCGCTAGGTTGTGGGCAGCGCGGAAATCAGCTCCTTCAATATGTGGGCTGAACATTTCGATATCGGTGCCGTTAGGCACCAGTTTCACATTCCTTCCGCCGCGCTCTTTGACGTGGGATAGGAAACCGGGGGAATTGACGACTAACTGGTCCGCACTGCGGTACAGCGTTTTTTCCAGCCATTGCGAGGCGCGTATCAGAGCTGGCTGGCGCAGTACTCCGACCTGCACGGCAAACGCAGGCCACAGATCGCGCACCTCGAACAGGAAAGGCACCCGTTTTAATCGCGCCAGGGATAAGGCAGTTACCCCCTGAAAAATTGGTGGCGAAGTGCCCCAAATCAGATCTAGATTTTTGACCTTAACCCCATCAAGAAACGAAAACAGCATAAAGCTGAAGAAACTGAGCAAACGGTGAAAAAAGCTGCGGTGCAGGGCGGGATAGGTGTATGTTCGCAGGATCTGGATTCTGCCGCCATTTTCGAACAATTCAGTTTTTGAATCTGTATTTTCTCGTCTGCCAGTTAGATAACTGACTTCGCTTGCTATGACGGTTACACGGTGACCACGCTCAGCCAGGTAGCGGGCCAATTCATAATGACGGGTGCCGCCCGGCTCGTCCAGGGCGACAAAGGCTTGGTGGATAAGGAGGATGTGCATTCAATCTTCCAGCTCAGGCAGGACCCAAAGGCTGGTTAAATTTAGGGGAAGCTCTATCGTTTGTTTTATACGCAGCGATAATCCAGGTGTTTTTAGTCCATACGTGGGAGATACCCAGCCCCATGTAGGAGAGACTTCGCCATGCCCGTGAACCAGTTCTCCAGCCCGGACAATTTGAACCGCTGGCAGGGGTTCCTTTTTTTCGGCAGAGACAAAGAGTTGAATAGGACCTTTGGGCGAGAGCAGATTGAGACCGAATTTCCACCAGTCGGCGGGAATCCCGTGCGGATCTGAATCGATCGGATGTTCAGGGTTTTCCTCGGGATGATAAGCATCAGAATCAAGGACCTCCCAGGGCCAGTCTGGGAGCAACCACTGCAGTGCAATTGTGAACGGTGCGTTCCTATTTTCCAGGCTCTGATCGCTGGAGAAAACCATATCCTCAATGCGCCAAGTTCCATCATCGCGGGCAGTCAGGGTGCGTCTGTGTGTGACCCCAAGGCGGTTGTAGCCGACATGCTGGGCTATCACCTGCTCCCATTTTCCGTTTCGGTCCCTTTCATGCTTTAACAAATGTGATTGAGCCCAATCCAGGTATAAAAAGCGTCCGGCCCGGTTCATCTGGTCGCAATCATTGACCGTCAATGTGTTATGCACGTCGGTGCTCGCTAATGCATTATCCCAGGGAGGGGGAGCGTTGTAACGATATGAGCCAGCATCCTGAGCTATGTTTAACCCCTGCCACCAGATGTCGACATGCAGCTGGTCAGAGTGTCCTGGACGGTCGTTGAAATGGGCAACCCTCATAAATGCCCAGGAATCATGAGATGGGATTTGAAGCATATGCGGCGGGCGGACAGATGAAATTGAGATGTCTGAAAAATTCTCTTTGGTTTTATTGTATACGGGAACGCTGTTTCCAATCCATAGATGTAATTCATCCCACAAGCCGGGAGGCAACGCTCGTTCCCCAAGAAAACTACAGCAGGCTGCCTGAATGACAGGGCGGTAATCTTCGAATGGGCAATTTGTGAGAGGTAGGAAATATGCGCCGTCATTGGGACCAAGGTTAGGCACCATCCCGCTTTTCCGGTCCAGAAGGGTGCCAAGCCAGCGCGACGCGCTGCCCAGCCTTTGAAGGCTCTCATGGGAGAGCCCATATCTGGGGTCGGGCGCGGATATTGAGAGGCGTTTTGCCCAAAGAGCAATTTGCAGCATAAGCCGGTGGTAGTTGGCGCTGTGCTGGATATAGGATCCGTCGTCGCTGATTTGCACTTCGAAGCCTGCATTGATCAGGCGCCAGCCAAGAATTTTCCACTTATCAGACTGTGGATGTTCCGGTAGAGCAGTACCAGCAGTTATCAGTCCAGCTGCTTCGCTCAGCAGGTGATTGTTGTTCTGAGCGCGTGCGTAGGCGAGTGTCGCGGGGATGCGGGCGGCGTGTATGCTGACTGCCTCCAGCAGCTTCCCTTTCCTTTCAAGAGTGGTCTCCGCAGCATCCCAGAAGATTTGAAGGGCAAACACAAGCGCAATTAATCTCAATGCGACTTCCTGAGCGGATGTCCAGAATGGACCCTGGTAAGGAGGGTTATTTTCGAGAAATCCCTCGCTGATCTTCCAGAACGCTTTCGGGTAACGCTCATTTCCGCTCAGATAATATGCCCTCGCAAGGGTAAAAGCCCAGCCAAAGCGAGCCGGTTCCCAGAGATATTTAATATCACCATCATCGCCGATAAGCTTATTTAAAAGCTCAGGATTGATTTCATACATCGTCCATGGCTTCAGCGGCTCATCGAAGGATAGCTTCAGGGGCGCAAGATCAGCACCAAACAAACGCACATTTCCAGCGGCAATTTGATCTGCTTCGGTAAACAACTGGGACATTCCGCTTTCCCCCAAAAGGGAAATTAACTTGTCCTGCCCAGGAGGATTTATGACCGGTTTAAAGGACTGGTTTTCCGGATGAGTCCGGGATTTTCGCAATGCGGAATCTGTTACCCTGTTGAAATAACCGCTGTGCAGTCCCAGCTGGTACCAGGCATATAAACCGACCTGTTGTGGTCCAAGTTCTTTTAAAGCTTTATATACGGTCGCGATCCGGGACATGTGTCAAGAATAGAAAAACGTGGAGAATTTCCGAGTAATGCCAGGCATCACCATTTATTTCAGATCGAACCTAATCATATCATCCAGATTAGCCCCGGTCAATTTGTATCAGGAGTTGCTTTTTGACAAACCTGATAACAGGATCCTGAAAAACGTTTAAAATGTGTCCGATATGGTAGAAGTATTTGCGTTGAAAAAGAAAGCCGTTGAGTTTGACCAATAACGGTTTAAATTGCATTCATTACCAATTTAGTAAATTGCTTGCGAAAGGAAACTTAAACAATGAAGGGAGCGAGAATTTCAAGCTGGATCGGGCGGTTACTTATCGGGGCGGTTTCTATTATGAATGTGCAATCAGCTGTTTTGTTTCTATGGCAGCCCGGAAAATACACGCCGGGTTTTCAATTGAACGGTGTTGAAGGTATAACAGCAGTGCGCGGGATTGGGTTGCTGTTCCTGATGTGGAATGTGCCTTATTTTGTGGCTGTGCTTGATCCGGTGAAAAACCGGATTTCACTTTATGAAGCCCTTATTATGCAGTCCATAGGAGTTTTCGGCGAAACATTAATTTATCTGTCTTTGCCTTCAGGGTATGGCGTGCTTCAAAATTCGCTCTCGCGTTTTATTGTTTTTGACAGTCTCGGTTTAGCGTTGTTGATTATGGCGGTTCTGGTTACGCGTACGCGCCTGGAATTGGCGGAAGGGAGTAACCGGATAGGTTCATAAAATTGCTATAATAATGATTATGGATGAATTTCTTGCATCGCCTAGTTTGAATTTACTGAGAAACCAGCTTGATTATACCCGTGTGCCATTCAGCGACCGGGGTTCACGCCTGCTGGTATTCATAAAACCGGATGAAAACAATATATATATCCGGTTGGCTGAGAGGTTAATCTCCCTCGAACCGGATATAGAAGCATACCTTAAACGACCGCCGTTTATCCATGATCTTTGTTTTTTGGATGAGAAAGGCGAAGTGATTGAGTATGCGGCGACAAATTATCCACACATCATTTATCTCAAAACAGAAGTTGGTGAGTTTGGCCTTTGTTTCAAGGATAACCAGACGATCGCGCTGGGATTACCCCCGCAAAGAACGGTCCGGATGCGATTTCATGTCTCACCCCAGTTCTGGAAGGTCACCGAAGCAGGCGGTCAATTTAAATCTATTCGGAACCTGTTGTATGACACGAATGCTGAGATTATTGAAAACAAAATCATCCCTGAAAGAGGCGGTTATACAGTCAAATTGGCACTGGAATCGGGTGAAGATAGTGCTTTAACAATTTTTGTCGGAGGATCATCTCCTGCAAGCAGCGAAGTGCTTCCTTTTTCAAAGATATATGAATCTGCAGAGTCGCGCTGGAAAGATTGGTTTGACCAGGTGCCTGTTGTCGCAAATCGTTATTTACGAACGTTCACCTATGCCTGGTGGGTGATGGCAAACAACCTGATCCAACCTCAAGGCAGCATTATTTATGAAGCAATGATGCCCTCGAAGGTAAATTATGTAGGATTATGGTTGTGGGACAGCGCTATGCACGCACTTGCATTCCGGTATGTTGACCCGGAACTTGCTCGGAACCAGGTACGAGCCATGCTGGAATTTCAACTTCCGGATGGGATGCTTCCGGATGCTGTCTATGATGATGGGGTGATCTCAGAAATCGACCACCCGATTTTGGCAGAAGTAACAAAACCGCCAATATTAGCCTGGGCCGCCTTAAAACTACACGAGACCGCGCCAGATCTGAATTTTCTGAAGGAGATTTATGTTCCACTTGTTCGCTGGAACGCCTGGTGGTTCAGTATGAACGACGATGATGTGGATGGATTGGTGCAGTATAATCATCCTTATTCATCCGGTTTGGATGATAATCCATTGTGGGATTATGGGATGCCGGTTGAATCGCCTGACCTGAATACTTACCTTTGTGTGCAAATGGGTTCGCTTGCGATAATCGCCGAAACGCTTGGGATGGATGCGGAGGCGGAGATGTGGCGCCGCAGGTCACATGCAATCGTGCGTCGGATGATAGAAGATTTCTGGGATGAAGAAACCGGTATATTTCGGGCTGTCCACAATAACCAACCGATTCCGGTTATAACACCGTTTAATCTGTACCCGTTGTGGACAGGCCAGCTGCCCGAAAATATCAATCAGCGTCTGATACAGCATCTAGTAAATGAAGATGAATTCTGGGGTGAAATAGCAATACCATCGGTAGCCCGGAACGACCCGCATTTCGAACCAGGAACTATGTGGCGGGGTCCGGTTTGGGTAAATGTAAATTACTTTTTTGTTGAAGCCCTGCGCCAGGTTGGAGAAAATGACCTTGCGGACAAGCTTACGGAAAAAACCTTAGATCTGATAATGAGTCACCAGGGCATATATGAATATTATGATGCGGATACGGGCAAACCAACCCCACAGGCTGCGGAGGCATTTGGTTGGACTGCAGCAGTTTTTATCGATCTGGCAATATCGCACAGCCGGAAACTTGAATCAACTGGGGAGTTGAATCCGGAGGATGGTTAATTTTGCATGTAGATAGGAGGGTGTTTTGACAGATTGCCTGGAAGAAAGCAGTTCATCCCGAAGACCAATAATCATCGCTTCTAATCGCGGTCCGGTTACATTCCAAAAGGATGAGAATGGCGAATTGAGCTATCACCGTGCATCTGGCGGGCTGGTGACAGCACTTACAGGAATGGCGAGCCAGATTGACGCCACCTGGATATCGTGCGGCAGCACTACTGAGGACAAAGTATGGAGTTCGGGAGCTATACCTCTTTCAGAAGAAGGAAGTCATATAAACATACGCTTCCTGGCACCGCCGGAGGAGACGTATTTGGGATATTACAATGTGATATCAAACCCGCTCCTGTGGTTTTTGCAGCATTCCATGTGGGATCTCCCGCATGCTCCGGTGATTAACAAGAAGACCTGGTCAGCCTGGGATACGGGTTACACGGTTATCAACCGAATTTTTGCAGAAGCGATAATTCAACAACTCTCCACAATTTCCGGGTTGCCGCTGGTTATGCTTCAGGATTACCATCTTTACCTGGTAGCAAATTTCATCCGCCAGAAATTGCCCGCTCGCGACCGACCCACAATACTTCACTTCATCCACATCCCCTGGCCGGGACCTGAATACTGGAGAATTCTGCCACCTGCAATGCGGCATGCAATTCTGGAAGGGCTATGCGCGGTCGATCTGCTTGGTTTTCAGACCCATGAGGATGGGCTTAATTTCATCCGCACCTGCGAATCCTACCTGCCCAGAGCCAGTGTGAATTATAAGCGGGGGCGAATCTGGTATAGAAATCATGCAACTTACGTCCGAGATTTTCCTATATCAATAGATGTGGACGCTATTAAAAAACTGGCTGACTCCAGAGAGGTTTTCGACTACGAATCTGAGATCCATGATATGGTAGGCTCGCGGAAAATGATCCTGCGTATCGATAGGATAGAGCCCAGCAAGAACATTGTGCGCGGTTTCCAGGCATTCGAAGAGATGCTTGACCTGTATCCGGAACATCGAGAAAAAGTAACCTTCCTGGCGCTGCTGGTGCCTTCCCGGCTTGAAGTCGAAGAATACCGTGATTATCTAGATGTATTAATGGCTGCTGCTGGCAAGGTCAATGCTAAATACGGCAGCCCTGATTGGGAGCCAGTCCGGGTTGTTGTGAGCGAAAACTACCCGAGAGCAGTTGCGGCTCTAAAAAAATATGATGCCTTACTTGTGAATGCAATTGCGGATGGGATGAACCTGGTTGCGAAAGAAGGTCCCATAGTGAATCAAAATCAAGGCGTTTTAATCCTCTCGGAACGGGCCGGCGCACGCCAGCAACTGGAATCCGGAGCGATCGTCATCTCTCCCTGCGACATTTACGCGACCGCTGAAGCGATTCACCAGGCATTGAAGATGCCAATGGAACAACGGGAGAATAACTCGGAGAAACTGCGCTGGCTGATCGAACGCGAGGATATCAACGATTGGTTGTGCAAACAACTGGATGCGGTTTCAGAATTAGGTTTGTAATTTAACAGTATATATGGGACACGCCAGGGTTGGAATAATCCATTACAGTGCGCCTCCGGTAATCGGCGGGGTTGAACGAGTGATTGCTGAACATGTCCGGTTGCTGGTTCAGTTGGGATATCAAACAGCGGTGATAACCGGTCGCGGCGACCCGAACGCGCTCCCAAAGGAAACTGAATTTATTAAAATTGCTGAGCTGGATAGCCAGCATCCATTGATACTGGAAATCAGTTCAAACCTGGAGCGCGGTAAGGTGCCTGAAGAATTTTTTGAGGCGCTGGAAGGTTTGAAGGAAAAACTCGTTCCTGTCCTGGCGGGTTTTGACAAGCTAATTGTTCACAATATTTTTACAAAACACTTTAACCTTCCGCTGACAGCCGCGCTGGTGAATTTACTGGATGGGGAAAAAATTAAAGGAATTATCGCCTGGTGCCATGATCTGACCTGGACAAGCCCCAGTTCGGGCTCAAAGGTACATCCGGGTTACCCGTGGGATTTAATCCGTTCCTATCACCCAAAAGTCCAGTATGTTGTGGTGTCGACCAGCAGGCAATCCGAATTAGCAGGTCTGTTTGGATGCCCGACAGACAGAATTGAGGTTATTTACAACGGGGTGGACCCAACAGAGGTTCTCGGGTTGTCTCTGGACAGCCATGCTCTGATATCAAGGCTGGAAATGTTGGATAGCGACATCAACCTGTTGATGCCAGTGCGGGTGACAAAGGCGAAGAATATCGAATACGCGCTTGAGGTCACTGCAGCAATTAAAAATGCCTCTGTCTCCCCCAAACTGGTATTGACAGGCCCTCCAGACCCGCACGACAGCATGAGCATGGAGTACTACCAATCTCTGCTGGAACTGAGGCGCAATCTGGGTGTGGATAATGAAATGCGATTTGTGTTCGAATCGGGTCCTAATCCAGATCAGGGGTATTTAATAAGCAGCCGTGTGGTGGGCGATTTGCTACGGATAAGCGATGTTATGTTCATGCCCAGCCACAGGGAGGGATTCGGGATGCCGGTTCTGGAGGCGGGTTTGGCGGGCATCCCGGTAGTCTCCACCGGTGTGCCTGCTGCGGTGGAGATTGCTGCAGACCGGATTTTGATTTTTCAAAAAGACCAACCTGCTGAACAAACTGCTCAAAATATCATTAATCTGGTGAATTCCAACCCCATATCCCGTTTACGCCGTCAGGTGCTCCAGAACTACACCTGGAAGGCGATCTTCAAACGTCAAATTGAGCCATTGCTTAATCGATAAACTATGGATTTCTTTGAATCAATTGGATCACGGGATGATATAAACCGTCTCAAAGAGGCAAAAAAACTTCGATTGTTTCTGGATTATGACGGCACATTGGCAGAATTTGCTCCAACTCCAGACCATGTTCTGCCTGACCCGGATCTGATTAAAATCCTGATACGATTGGCTTCCGTCGCCACCATTCAAACTGCAATTGTTAGTGGGCGGCGGCTGGAACACATCAGGAAATTAGCGCCGGTTCCCGGATTTATCCTGGTGGGGACATACGGCGTTGAGATACAGACGCCGGATGGAGAGATAATAAATAGGCTGGATTACGAGAAAATCCGGCCCTCGCTGGATCTTATCAAGCCTGAGTGGGAACAACTTATGTTTAATAGAAATGGGTTCTACCTGGAGGATAAAGGCTGGTCGCTGGCCATCCACGCTAGATACGCGACTGAAACCGAAAGCAGCTGGTTGCTTGACGCGGCAGGGAAGAAAGCGGCAGGTATCATGGACAGCGGCAAATTTCGTCTTCTTGGGGGAAACCAATTCCTTGAAATCAGCCCGATACTTGCAAATAAAGGGGGGGCAATTGAATATTTGCTTGAAGAATATCCATTTCCAGGGGCTTTTCCCGTTTATGTCGGCGATGATGACAAAGATGAAGAAGCTTTCAAGGTAGTAAACCAGCATGGAGGCGTTTCGATCCTAGTAGCGAAGGAAGCGCGCCAATCACAGGCAGAACTGAGGATAAAATCGCCAGCAGCTGTCAGGGATTGGTTAGAAACCCTCGCATAATTTAACTGGCAATTACACCACTGTAATGGTTTCGTGAGTTCTGTGTGGGGTCTGTTTTCTGGTCTGAGATGGAGGTCAAGAAAGCGAAATACTCAGATGTGGAAGAATAATTTGCTACCCCTGCTGAATCGGGACTTTTTGCTGGCTCTGCAGCGACTGCTTTGCGGCAAAGGTAGCCCGGGTAGAGCCGAATATATCGGCATAAGGAATTGGTGGCGGTCTACCGTGGGTGAGAGATTCGACAAATGCCTCCCAGATCGTCCGGTGACCTTTATCCTGCCTCAGCAACGAGCGTTCGACATTGCGTTTGCCATTGTGAACTATCTCCAGTGAGCGGAAATCATCGAGAACCAGAACCTGACCGGCGCAAAAAGCCTCCAGCCGCTCTTTTGGGAATGATTTATCGCCGTTGGCGAGGTAAATTACGCTGCCAAGTGAGCCGTCTGGAAATTCGTAGGTCAGGATGTTGTTATCCTGATTGTAACGGCCTCCATCCGACAACGCAGACGCGAAGACTGAGACCGGCAAATCTCCAATAAGAAAAATCAGAAAATCAATAAAGTGGCACGCTTCTCCGATGATGCGCCCCCCTCCGATCTCTGGATCCTGCGTCCAGTGGTCTCTAGGGAGATATCCAGCGTTGACCCGGTAAGTGATGGCTGCAGGCTCAGATCTGTTTATAAGAATTTGTTTCATTTTGCCAGCCAGAGGCGCAAACCGCCGGTTGAAACCTACGGTTAACATCGGCGGTTGGGAAGACGATGGAGATTGTTGTGTGCCGTTCCCGTAAACCAGGAGCTCAATTTCCTGCAATTGGGATTCGGTGAGAGCGAGCGGCTTTTCGCAGAAAACATTCTTACCAGCTTTCAAGGCTGCAATAACCTGACGGTGGTGCAGATCGTGTCGGGTAAGAACAGCGATTGTGTTTATCTCTGGATCTTCAATAATGCTTTCTGCTGCGCTGCCGTTATATTTAAAACCGAATTTATCAGCAGCATGCCGGGCACGCAGCCCTGAAGCAGAGACGATGCCAACCAGATCGACCCCAGAAATTCTCTTGAGAGCAGGCAGGGTTACAGCAGAGGCGAAGTTGCCGGCTCCGAGCACACCCAGCCTAACCACATCGAGCCCGGTGTGCCGATCGAGCGTTTCCTCTTCTATACAAGACGGCGCGCGGATTACTCGGGTTGTGTCTTCCCGGATTTCTTCAGCGTTGGTTTCTGGGTATTGGATCAAAACTCCCAGGTAAGGCTCGTCTGTTTTGGCGCTGATAAGCCGGTAAGCATCCTGCGCATTTTCGACCGGGAAGCGGTGGGTGATGAAAGGTCTGACGTCCAGGCGGCCGGAATCCAGCAGTTCAACAAAAGCGGCCATGTTGCGCCCTTCTGTCCAGCGAATATAACCAATAGGATAATCAACACCGGATTCTTCGTAGGAAGGATCGTATCGACCCGGACCGTAGGAGCGCGAATTAATAAAGGACAGCTCTTTCTGGTAATACAATTTACGGGGTATTTCCGTCCCCACCGCGCCAACTGCAACGATCCGGGCCCGGTCACGGGCGATCTTACCCGCAAGTTCAACAGGGTCGTTGGAGGTCGTATCTGCGCAAATCAGCACCGCGTCAAATCCCTCTCCACCAGTGAAGCCAGAGGTTAAATCTTCGGCTTTGCCCCGGATAAACGCCTGAAAACCGAGTTTTTTTCCGAAACTGACACGCTCTGGATCGAGGTCAAAACAGACAACCCTGCATCCTGCCGCTCGGCTGATACCGGCAGAAAGCAGTCCTAAAAGTCCCAAACCGATAACTGCCGAGTAGGAGCCCAACTGGAGATCGGCAAGGCGGAATCCATGCAAGGCGATCGCTCCCAGAGTGGTAAACGCAGCGGATTCAAATTCAACCCCGTCAGGAAGTGGAGTGAGTAGGTTGCGGGGGACGGCTGCATATTCGGCGTGTACCGCGTAGCCGCCGCCAGCGCAGGCTACCCGCTGACCATTATAAAATCCTTCCATTCTTTCGCCCAGTTCAACGATCCTGCCGACAGAGGAATAACCTAGCGGCAGGGGTTGATCGAGTCGGTTGAAAGCGGCTTCAACGGTCGTCAACAACCCTTCCCGGCGGGCTTTATCCAGAATCTGTTCCACCAGGTCGGGTCGGGCACGAGCCTTTCCAAGCAGGGATTTTTCTGCAAAATCGACAAGCATGCGTTCGGTTCCAGCGGATACAAGCGAAAACGCGGTCTGAACCAGCGCTTGACCTTTCTGGGGGACCGGGATGGGGATATCAATAATTTCCGTCTCTCCGGTGCGTAAATTCTGGATTACCTGTTTCATGTGGTTTACCCGGATAACCTAAAATTGTCCTGTCCTTCTACCGGTATGATTATAGCGCGTAAATTGCGTGCGTGATACAATGAAAAATCGCCGCTGATGGCGAAAATAAACTGGAGAGGGCTGCTTATGAAATTTGGCACAACAACGATTCCAATCGCCGGCTGGATTATTAATCCCAGCGATCCGGAAGGAATGCGCGCAAAAAGGATAGACGCCATAAGGAAAATAGTAAAGGGTTATGGCCTGGATGTGGTTGAACTATCTCTTGATCTGGGAATGGTCTACCCTGATGTTTTTGACAAAAATTTTTATCAGGCGGTTGCCGAATTACAAAAAGAACTGGATTTCACCTGTACTATCCACCTCCCGTTTATGTGGCTGGACTGCGCCAGCCTGAACGAAACAATCCGCCAAGCGAGTGTGGAGAGTATACGGCAAGCTTACGAACTGGTTGATCCGTTGCTTGTAGATAACTGGGTTCTGCACTTGTGGGGAAGTACAACAATCCAGATCAGCGAGCTCATGCAGGAATCGATCCGCAGGCGGATGTTTATGAACGCTGTTCTGGAGCAGGCTGAAAAATCTCTAGAACAGATAAAAGAATTCATAAATCCATTTAACTTGTGCGTTGAAACGCTGGAAGCGCCGGATTTTGATTTTGTAATGCCACTCCTCAAGAAACATGATGTACAGATTTGCTTGGATATTGGTCATTTAGCCTGGCAGGGAGGCGGGGAAATCAGTTTTCTAGAGCGCAATATTGAAAATATTCGCGAGATTCATCTACATGATGCCCGGGTAGAAAGATCCGGGGGAGTGCGAACGATCGTTGATCACCTGGCGTTGGGAAGGGGTCAAATTGAATACCGCAACTTTATGCAAAAACTGCTAAATCTGGGCTACAGGGATGTTGTGATTCTGGAAAACAACTCGCAGAATGATCTCGAACTGAGCATTGCACGGATTGAAGATTATGTGTAGTTTCCTGTGATGAGGCAGATTTAAGTGGTTTGTTAATTAACTCTATAAATACCGGGATTGGATTGTCCACATTAGATTAAAAATTCCATCCGAGGCGAGCAGTTCTGATTCTGTCCCGCGCTGAATGATTTTGCCGCGGTCGAGCACCAGGATCTGGTCCAGCCAGTCGAGTTCAAGCAGCCAGTGTGTGACCAGAATAAGCGAGCGGTCCCGGGTGAATTCCCTGATTGCCTGGAAGACCTTTGACTGCGTAACCATATCAAGATTGGAAGTTGGTTCATCCAGGATAATCAGGGGTGCTTTCGAGAGGAAAACGCGCCCAAGAGACAGCCGTTGATTCTCGCCCGCGCTCAAACTCAACCCGCGCTCCCCCACCTGGGTATCAAAACCTGCAGGCAGGGCATTGATGAATCCGGTCAGCTGAGCCAGATTCGCCGCTTTTTCTATATCCTTTTGGGATGCAGACGGGCGCGCCACGAGCAGGTTGTCGCGCAAGGATGCATTGAACAGGTAATCATTTTGAAGCGCCACACCCAGGTTGCGGCGTAGTTCCGCCAGATTGAAAGCCCGGATTTCTCTGCCGTCAAGACAGATATGGCAGGACCGGTCATATTCCCAGAATCTAAGCAGCAGATCGACCAAAGTGGATTTGCCCCCGCCGCTGGGACCTACAATGGCGATTCTTCTCCGCGGCTTGAGCGAAAAGGTGATGTCTGCCAGTACATCTCCAGCAGTTGCTGCTGGTTCAAAGAGAATTTTGGATTTTGAGTACAAATCCGGCTGTTCAGGGTAACGGAAAGTCAAATTTGATATTTGGAGTTTAAATTCAGTGGGAACCGCTGCTGGGTGGGCAGGTTGATGAACTTCGGGTTCCTGGTCCACAATTTCAAAGAGCCGTGTTGCTGAAAGGATGTTCGCTTCCAGGTACTGTGCTGAGAGTGACAATGGAAGCAGTGCTTCAAATGCTGTCAGGGAAGCCAGAAGAATAGCAGCCAGGTAGACGCCGTTCAGCTGGCCAGAGTCGACGAGGGGTATGGATAATACTAGGATTGACCACATACATAAATTCGCTAGCGTCATAACCATGCTGGATAAAAAGCAGTCTAATCCAGCCATTGTTAGCTGAATCCGGGCTAATTTCCGGCTGGAATCCCTGACCTGGTTTAACCAGCGCAATCCCGCTTGGTAAACAAGCAGGTCAGCGATGCCCGAAATGCCATCCACAACTAGCTCGTTAATTCCAGACCTGGTCAAAACCAGTTCCCGGCCCGGTTTGCGCCCGACTGATCGTAAAAAGGCCGGCAGCAGTAATCCGGTTGATACCATGAAAGCAAAGATGGTAATCCCCAGGCTGGGAGAAACGATGTACAAAGCTATGCTCATACCAGCTGTCACCAGAACTGCAGTCAGGGGAGGCGCAAGAGCACGCACATAGAATGAATCTAGGGACTGGATATCATTCTGGATGCGGGTTAGCAAATCGCCGCTTCTATAGCCGGTTGTCCTGGCAGGGGCAAGTGGTTCGAGGGCATCGTAAAACCAGACCCTAAAACGGGCAAGCAACTGGAAAGTTGTCTGGTGGGAGAGATAGCGCTCAAGGTAACGGAATGCACCCCGGGAAATGCCAAACGCCCGCACCGCAACAATCGCGACCTGCAAGTCCGCGATTGAATTCTGAAGTGCAGCTGCAGAGATAATAAAGCAAGAGGCAGCCATTAAGCCAATTCCGCTGGCGACAGTTAAGAAGCCTACCATAATTGACAATAAAACAATCCATTTATGGGGCGATATCAATCTAATCAGCCGGAGCACAGCCTCCGCGCCTGTTTTTGGTCCAGGAGGGTTGAGGAGAAATGTTTGATCCGGCTTAGATGCTGGTATAGGAAGAACTGGAAGGGGCGCAGGTGATTTTTGGTTTCGGTCTTCAGGAACTTCTTTTTCCTTATTTGCCTGGGATACAAGTCTGGCTTCCAGGGTAATAGGAGATGAAGCTGGAAATAAATGCGCCTGGCTTTTCCTGGCAATAGTTGTGTAATATGGATAATCAATACTGCTGATCTCCCTTGCTTCCCCATTTTCGACCAGAAAGATTTTATCCGCATTCTGTATGGTTACCAGGCGATGGGCAATGATCAAAGCGGTCCGGTTTGATAACAGGCGCTCAAAAGATTCTTCAAGCTCCTTTTCGGTGCGCGGGTCTAGATTCGAGGTGGCTTCATCAAGGATGACGATTGGGGAGTCTTTTAGGAAGGCTCTCGCTAAAACAAGCCTCTGCGCCTGACCAGCGCTCAACCTGGTTCCCCCCTCACCTACGATTGTGTCGTATCCCGAAGGAAGTCTTTTGATAAATTGATGAGCATGGGCTTTCCGGGCAGCATTTTCAATCTGTTCCGAGCTAGCATCAGGTTTCCCCAAACCGATGTTAGATCTGACCGTGTCATTAAAAAGGAAGGGTTTTTGCGGAACCCAGGAAATGCTGCCCGGCAGTATCTGCCGGGGGATCTCGGGTAGTGGTATACCATCTAGAGTAACAGCGCCGCTGCTGGGATTAATAAAGCGGAGCAGCAGTTCGGCGATAGTGGTTTTACCCGCACCGCTGGAGCCTACCAGGGCGATTTTCTGGCCTTGGGAGATTTCGAAATTCACCCGGTTGAGAGCGCGGCGTCCATCCGGAAAAACCAGACTGACCTGTGAGAAGCGAATTTGGTTGAATGAATACGGACGATTGAAGTTGGTTTGATTCCGTGCTGATTCGCTGGTTTTGACTTCGTTCTGCACAGGCTGGTTCAGAATTTCAAAAATCCTCTTTGAAGCCGCCAATCCGTCCATTCCAGCATGGAAGCGGGCACCGAGAGAGCGCAGAGGGAGATAGAACTCAGGTGCAAGCATTAAAAGGAAGAGCGCATTCCGGTATGAGAAACTGCCAGCCAGCAGGCGTAGCCCTATTTCTACCGCGACGATCGCTATGCTGATTGTCGCTACCAGTTCCAGCGTAAGCGCGGACAGGAAGGCAACCCTTAAGACGTTCATCGTGGCTCTTCTAAACTGGTCGCTGACCCGTTCAATAACATCAGACTGGTTCTCGCTTTGCCCTAAAGCTTTTAAGGTTTTCAAACCCTGGATAACATCCAGAAAATAGGCGCTCATGCTGCTCAAAATCGTCCACTGGCGCCTGGTAAGTGCTGCGGACCGATCTCCGATCAACACCATGAATATCGGGATCAGGGGAGCAGTAAACAAAAGCACAAATCCCGTTAAACTATCCAGAGGGAATATGATGACCAGGTAAACAATGGGAATTAATGCGGCAAGAACCAATCCGGGCAGATACTCCCTGAAGTAATCTTCAACAGACTCAACACCATCCATACATACGCTCGATAATTCGCCGGACCGTTGCTGGTTGGTATAGGATGGACCTAAATTGAGAATGTGTTCAAACAGACTACAGCGAAGTTTTGACTTGATCCTGATCGCCATCGTGCTTGAAGAAAATTCGCTTCCCCAGGTAAAACCTGCTCTCAAAGCAAAAATAATCAAGAGCGAGATAAGGGGGGTAATTTCGCCTGATAGGGAGCTGTTCTCCAAAAATACACTGTTGACCACCTGGCTGAGTACCCAGGCTTGGGCGACAATGGTCAGCGCGGCCAGAAAACCCAACCCGATCGAGAGGAACAGAAGGGTTTTGTTTTTACTTAGAACCCGCTCCTGCGGGTTTTGGAGCAGATCCAGGAGCCTTTTATCGAGATTCATTAATAGGCACTGGTAAAATCAATTTGTGTATGTCCCCAGGACAGTCGATGTCGAAAACATGTTAGCAGAACATTTGAGACAAAATCTGCATTTAACTAAGAGAGTCTTTCCGACTTTTGATTAAATGATTATACATGGACATGAAGTAAATTTATTCTGCGCCTTTGCTTCAATGTCTTCCTCTTGATTTTTTCTCTTCTCGTCATCACCTCCTCATGCTTTCCAAAGTAAATATCTGCTGGTGTCATGTTATACAGCGACTCAAGATAGCGATCATTATTGCATTAATTGACAAATTTAGTAAGTTCTTTTTCAAGCTCTGGTGGTGAATAATAATTTTGCAGCAGGACCATAATTTTCATTGAGCGATGAAATCGTTCAATCTTGCCCTGAGTCATGGGATTGTAAGGCGCACCCAGAATATACTCAAGATGCTTGCGTTTCAGGAATCTGGCCAGTTCTTTGGAGATGTAGGCTGGGCTATTGTCAGTGAGCAGCCTGGGATAGTGCCTGACTCTGGCTTTCTCCCCTTTGTTTGGCTGGAACCATATGGAAAATTAGGCTTTGCACCAAGACAAAGCTTTTCAGAATCCGGTAAACAATCGATTCTGAGATGAAATAACCCATTTTATCCACGAAATACCATGCTATTTGTCTGGGAGATTTGTCCGGAAAGCCCAGTGCTAGATCGACAACCTACTGCCTGGCATGCTCCGATATCCTGTTCCAGAACTGGCGTGGTTTTGATTTCCTATCTGCAAATCCTTTACTTCATCACTGGTCGCCTGATGGTTGGTATTTCCAGCCAGGCGCTGCTTGCCAGCTTCAAGAAATTCTTTACTCCACTTGTAATACAAGTTCTGGTCGATCCCCTCAAACCTGCATAGCTCCGCGATGGTCGTCTAACCCCTCAGACCGTCCAAGACGATGCAGATCTTTTCTTCTGCAGAAGATTTCTTGCGAGTTTTTCTACGTATGCTACATACTGTTGCTTATGTCGATTTTTTTCTCGACCATAATCAACTCCTTGTTACTTAAAATTTCTTTTTGGCCGAAAAGTCCCTATTATTTTTCCACCCTGTTTTTTCTCACAGGCTCTGACACGCTACATATAAGCGGGATCTTTTTCGGGAATTATTTAGGCAGGCGGTTTAGCGGCGAAAAAATCCGTGCTGTGCGGAGCGGACTGAACTTGAAGTGATGAAGGCTTCCGGATCGATGCTGGAAATAATATCGACAACCCGGGAAGTTTTTTTCCGCAAGACATCCATATCAATCAGCGTTACCACCCCATCCCTGCCCCTAGATGGGATCTCGGTAACCGCGTATCCCTCTGCGCGTAAACGATCGCCCAACTCCGAGCCTCGCTTTGGACTGATGACACGAAGATGGCTTAACCCCACAGCAATGCGTTCCTCTAGCCACATCCCCACTACGAGACCGGTCGCAAAACCGGTCGCATATCCAAGGATCTTCAGCCAGTTATCTATGTCTTTGAGTACGAGTTGAATGGTAATAACGAAGATAATAGATTTGATAAATGAAAAAATCCAGGCGAGTGCCTTACGCCCACGCGTCACCATTAATAAGCGCAGCGTATAAAGTGTAATATCCAGAACGCGCAGAAAAAAGATTAGAAGCGCAGAAAAAAGTACTGCTGACATCGGGGATTATAACTTCAGGCGCGCCAGAAACCGCGCCGAACGGGCTGGATATCCTCTGCAGTGATAAATGCAGTTGGATCGATTTGATTGATGATCTGCCGAGCTTTGTAAACATTTCTGCGCAGCACACTGCAGGAAAGCATTGTTACCGTGCCGTCTTTACCGCGGGCAGGTATTTCTGTGAGTGCAAATCCCTCAGCACGCAATTCCTCGGCGATAGCCGACCCGAAGGAGGAGCTGATGATATTCAGCTGGATATGTCCGATGGCGAGTTTTTCTTCGATCAGCATTCCAACCAAGGTGCCGGTTGCAAATCCGGCCGCGTAACCAAGCACATTAACAGGGTTGTCCAGATCTGAAAGGACATAGCTAATCGCGACGACAAACAACGAGGCCTGAAAGAAACCCAGGGTCCATGAAAGACCTTTCCGGTTTCTCATGACCATAAGGACCCGAATAGTATCCAGACTCATTTCGACGACCCGCAGGATGAAAATCAAGCCTGCTCCCAGCCAGGACTGGGGCGAAGTTAATAGTTCGACCATAAAGAATTTAGGCGATCACTTCCTCTTTTTGCACGTTTTGTAATGCCGGAAGATATAGCTGGTGCAGGTAGTCGTTCAACATCCGGCGCGTACAGAATTGAGGTGCCAGGGTTCTGATGGATTCCTTCATTGTGGCGATCCAATCTCCCGGCACTCCATCTGAAGACCGGATGCGGTAGTAAAGCGGAATGATTTCTTTTTCGAGTATGTCATACAGGCTGGCTGCGTCTGATTTATCCTGGATCTCGAGATCTGTATAATCGGTGTCCTTTCCAATCGCCCAGCCATTTTTACCGTTATAACCCTCGCGCCACCAACCATCTAGAACCGAGAAGTTAAGAACGCCGTTGATGGCGGCTTTCTGACCGGATGTGCCGGAAGCCTCATTTGGTCTGCGGGGTGTATTCAGCCAAACATCGACTCCCTGGGTCAGGTAGCGCGCCAGGTTCATATCATAATCCTCCAGAAAAACAAGACGACCTGCACTTTCGGGTTTCTTTACCTGGCGATATACCTCCTGGATCAATAATTTTCCTTCTTCATGGTCAGGATGGGCTTTTCCTGCAAAAATAACCTGCACCGGTCGCTTATTGTTGTTTACAAGAGCGAGCAGGCGTTCCAGATCCTGCATAATCAGATTCGCACGTTTGTATGGCGCAAAACGGCGGGCGAAACCGATTGTCAGAGCATAAGGATCCAGCAAAACCCCTGAGGCAAGAACCTGAACCGGGTGCCACCCACCCTGGCGCCAGTGCTGCCGGGCTCGATCCTGTATGTAGGCGACCAGTTTCCGTTTTAGATGCCTCCTGATTTCCCAAAGCTGCTCATCTGGGATGTTGTTCACTCGTTCCCAAATATCCGGGTCGTCTATCTTTTCTATCCATTCCACACCCAGATGATGGTCAAAAAGGTGATGTAAGCGGCGCGCTAACCATGTGCCAGTATGAACCCCGTTTGTGATAGGTAAAATTGGGATATCTTCCAGTTCACGATCAGGCCAAAGTTTATGCCACATTTTCCTTGATACCTGCCCGTGCAGTTCTGAGACGGCGTTGCGGCCTCCAGAAAAACGAAGCGCAAGAATTGGCATGCTGAATGTTTCTCCCCAATCCACTACATTTCGGGCCAGGTTGATAAAGCTGTCTCGATCAATATCCAATTGCTCATATAAATGAGAAAAATATTTGTCAATCAGCCAGAGTGGAAACTCGTCGTTCCCGGCTGGCACGGGTGTGTGGGTGGTGAAAACATTGCTGGTTCTGATCTGCTGTTCCGCTTCCTTAAATGACTTTCCCTGCTGGATTTGTTCTTGCAGGCGTTCCAGGATCAGAAATGCAGAATGACCTTCGTTCATATGCCATACGCTGGGGTCATAACCCAGCGCCCGCAGAGCACGTACCCCCCCGATTCCAAGCAGAATTTCCTGGGATATTCGCAGGTCAGGATCGCTGCTGTATAATCTGGCGGTTAAAGCCCGATCGTGGGTTGTGTTCTTCTCAAAGTTGGTGTCGAGAAGGTATAGAGGTACCCTGCCTACCTGGATCTTCCATAAGCGTGCAAACACATCCCTTCCAGGAAGTTCGATTGAGATATCGAGCGGTTCGCCGTTTTCTCCGTAAATGGGCATCACCGGCAGGTCTTCGAACGGGTAGTCGATATAACGGGCTTCCTGCCAGCCGTCTTCGGAGATATGCTGGGTGAAGTAACCCTCGGTGTAAAAGAAACCAATTGCGACAAACGGCAGTCCCAAATCGCTGGCTTCTTTGGTATGGTCACCGGAGAGAATTCCAAGACCGCCAGCGTAAATCGGCAGTACCTCGTGCAGCCCGAATTCCATCGAAAGATAGGCGATCTGGTCTCCGGTTAATTCGGGGTAATGGGTCGCGAACCAGGTTTCTTCGGGATCCATGTAAGCGTCAAATTCGCGCATAATTCGATTGTAAACATCGAGGTAGTAGCGGTTGTTGGTTACGGCATTTAACTGAGGGCGTTCAACCCGCCGAAGAAAGCATATCGGATTATGATAAACACGTTCCCATAATTCCCGGTCGATGCTCATAAATAAGCGCTGGGCATCAGGGTTCCAGGTCCACCATAGGTTATATGCAAGCTCACCCAGCCTTTCTATGCGGCGGGGCAGGCTGAAATGATTTGTTATTTTGGCTTGAATTGACGTCATTTTTATTTATATGCACCCAAAAAAATTCATTACACAAGATATTTTATAATTTTTTGCCCATTTCAGGCGAATTTGCAAAACCCAATGATACCATAGACGCCAATTTTTAGTCATTTTTATTAGGATGGTGTTGTTTCGTTTGCGCCTTGCTTCAAGCATACACGAGGGGTAAAATAATCGCCGTATGCCAGAAAAAGTCCAGCTGTTTATCACCTGCATAATTGATACCCTGTATCCGAAAATTGGGTTTGATGTAATCGATGTGCTTGAACGTGCGGGGGTTGAGGTGGAGGTCCCACCAGAGCAAACCTGCTGCGGGCAGCCTGCTTTTAACGCCGGACTTCGACATCTCTCACGACCTGTTGCGGAGCACTTCATCAATATTTTTGAGGATACAGATGGCCCGATAGTAGCGCCTTCAGGGTCATGTACTGCGATGGTAAAACACGGCTACATGGAATTATTTTCAGGCGATGAGACCTGGTTAAGTCGGGCGGAAGCAATTGCTAAAAGGATATACGAGTTATCCGAATTTATTGTTGATTACCTTGGAGTAAATGAGCTTGGCGCCCATCTACCCGCAAGAATCGCCTACCATCCCTCATGCCATTTACTGCGCGATCTAGGGGTGAATTCCCAGCCGCGCGATTTGCTGAAGGCGGTTGAAGGGGCTCAACTGGTTGAACTGCCTTATTCAACTGAATGCTGCGGGTTTGGGGGTGTGTTTTCCGCCGAATATCCGGAAGTGTCCACGGCGATGCTGGAACGCAAGATATGGAATATAGAAGACAGCAAATCTGACCTTGTTGTAACCTGTGATGCAGGGTGCATGACCCATATCAACGGCGGTTTACACCGGCGCGGGAAAGATTTGCGTGCTGTTCATATTGCACAGGTTCTATCCAGCCGGTCAGATGGTAAAGGATTATTAGGGTAGTATTTTTCCTTTTTGAGAAAGTAGATGGTCTCTCCATTTCGAAAGAAGATAATAGGGGCTCTGGAAGATAAAAACCTGCAGGATGCGTTGGATTTGAACGCCGAAAGGCGCTTGTCTGCGATCGGGGCGGCATACGCAACACTACCGGATGATCTTCAAACAATGCGCAAGCAGGCCCGTCAGATAAGAGAAAGGGTGATTGAGCACCTTGAGGAGTATCTGGATCAATTTATCAAGAATGCGCAGGCTAACAGGATAAATATTCATCGAGCAGAGAGCGCCAATCAGGCGATTGAAATAATCCTGGATATAGTTCGGCGCAAGAATGCCCGGCTTGTCGCGAAATCCAAGTCAATGGTCAGCGAGGAGATACACATCAACCCAGCACTGGAAGCTGCAGGGATAAATGTGGTTGAAACCGATCTGGGCGAATTCATTATCCAATTGAACAAACAGGCTCCATCTCATATCATCACTCCAGCTGTTCACCTGACCCGCCAAGAGGTGGGTGAGATATTCGCGCGCGAGCTCAATATCCCCTTTACTGAAGACATTTCCGAGTTAACCGCTGTTGCACGGGAAGAACTCAGGCGGACATTTCTGGATGCTGATGTAGGGATATCTGGTGTTAACTTCGGGGTGGTGGAAGACGGTGCCCTGTGTGTTTTGACGAACGAAGGCAACGGGCGTATGGTGACCACACTGCCGGAAACGCATATTGCAGTGATGGGCATAGAACGGATGGTGCCTACGGTCGCCGACCTGGCAACAATGCTTTATCTGCTGCCGCGTTCAGCGACCGGGCAGAAACTAACGGTTTATACAACATTAATAAGAGGGCCGCGCCAGGAAGGAGAAAGCGACGGACCCAGGGAGTGCCACCTGATTCTAGTGGACAACGGGCGTTCAGAATTGCGAAATTCAGCTCTGCGCGAATCGCTTTACTGCATTCGCTGCGGAGCTTGTTTAAACGCCTGCCCGGTGTTCCGGGAAATTGGCGGGCATGCATATGTTGGAGTGGAAGGGCAGGCGACAACATATCCAGGGCCGATTGGTTCGGTGGTGTCCCCGGGTTTGTTCGGAGCGAAACAATACAGCCAGCTGGCGCGCGCCTCGAGTTTATGTGGGGCGTGCCGGGATGCGTGTCCGGTGGATATTGACCTACCGAAACTGCTGCTTAGGGTTAGGGCAGGTAGTGGCGCATCAGGGCATACCATCCAGGGAGAGAATTCCGCCGGCAGTATGCCAGAAAATGTCCCGCTGGGTATCCGATTGGGAATGCATATATTTTCATGGATGGCGACCTCACCAAGCAGGTTTGGTATCGGGCAGTGGTTTGCTAAAACCTCCGGTAAAATAGTCTCTCCTTCCGGCGGGTGGATAAAACTTCCGTCGTTTACGGGCTGGGGTTACAGCCGCGATTTACCACGCCCGGCTTCGCCGTTCAGGGAACAGTACCGGAAAAGGAAGGAAATTTCCATTCCAAAAGCAGCACAATATCCTTCCAGTGAGCGAGAAAAGAGCGCTGACCCGATGACAGGGAACAAACTGTATGAACAGCGACCTGCCTATCACCGGGCGTCAAGCTCGAATTTGCAGAAGTTTGAACAGGAACTGACAGCTTTGGACGGAAGTGTTATCTATTGCGAAACAAAAGATGTCGGAAAGAACATACTGGCAGTGCTGGAAGAGGAAAAAACCAGTTGGATACAGGCTTGGGACAGCCAGGAATTTCCAGACGGTTTACTGGATGAACTGCAGGATTCGGGAATCAGGATTCAAACCGAACCGCATCAGGATATCAAGGTAGGTTTAACCGCGGCTTCAGCCGGGATTGCGGAAACCGGTACGCTGGCGATTTCCAGAAAACCCGGTTGCCCGCAGACTGCCTCATTGCTGCCTGAGGTTCATATCGCGGTCCTCTATAAGGGGGATATTTATGAAAACTTACCTGAGGTTCTGAAACTTAAGGAGCTGCAGAACGCTTCATACCTCACGCTTATAAGCGGGCCCTCACGCACCGCCGATATCCAGATGACGCTGACAATCGGGGTTCACGGACCCGGAAAGGTCATCGTAATTTGTTTCGGTTGATAAAATGGGGGATAATCTTAATAAGGATTTTTACTTTCCTGCCGTTCTTGTTTGGTCTGGCTCCGGAGGTGTTTCTCTTCAAGACGCCTTTCCTGCGATGACCTGCTTGGCTCTGTCTTGATACGTTTCTTCGGCTCTCCTTCAGCGGCTTTAATCATCGCTATCAGGCGTTGCAGGGCGTCCTGGCGGTTTTTTTCCTGTGAACGGTACCTCCCAGCCTGAATAATTAATTCCCCCTTCTCGTTTATCCGGTTGCTGACCCGAGATTGAAGGCGCGCCCGTACTTTCCCTGGCAGAGAAGTCGAAAATGTGTTGAATCTCAGCTGGACAGCGCTGGACACTTTGTTTATGTTCTGGCCGCCCGGTCCTGAAGAGCGTACAAAATCAAACTGGATATCGCTTTCTTCGATTGTCAATTTTTCCGAAACTTTTATCATTTTCTGGCTTGCCCATAAAAAGGGCAAATTAAAACCCTTGTTATGTTTTTTCCTGGAAACCGAATATTTGGTCTAAGCGGTCGCGGTCGAAATTTACAACTACCTCCCCATTGACATAAATGGTGGGGGTGGTTTCATTTCCACCCGCCCACTCACGCACACGGGCTGCCGCTTCGCGGTCTTCGGTGATGTTGATCTCTTTAAAATCAATGTGGTTTGACTTAAGGTAAATGCGGGCACGCCGGCAGGCTGGGCACCAGGATGTACAGTACAGGACAACATCCGCGTTTGTACTGGCATGCTTGTCTTGAGCATCTGCGGGGACTTCTTTACCCTCTGCATGGCTTGCTGCCGGTTGCGCATCGGGTTCTAGTTTGTGCAAGACTTTAAATAATTCTTCATTATCCGGCTGGTCGTCAATATCGTGGATGTCGATGTAGCGGATAATGCCCTGTTTGTCAATTATAAATATCGCCCTCTCTGACCTGCCGTCATCACGCAGTACGCCGTATGATTGGGCAACCTTGCCGTGAGGAAAGAAGTCGCTCAATAGGGGGTAAGTAATGTCCCCCAGGCTTTCTGACCAAGCCTGCAAACTAGGGACGCTGTCAACACTTAGACCCAGAACCTGGGTCTGGACCCTGTCAAACCGGGCGAGATCAGCCTGGTATGACGGGATCTGGTCAGTTCAAACCGGTGTCCAGGCAAGCGGGAAAAATGCCAGCACGACATTCTTCGCGCCCCTGTAATCTGAAAGCCTGATACTACGCTCGAGGTGGCTTTCTAGCTCGAAATCAGGTGCAGTGTCTCCAACCTTTAGCTGCATAATAATCTCCTGCAATGGTTTATGTATGCTTTATCATTATTTTTTGATTGTTGTATCATCTTTTTTATCTTGATGGGGTTGATTATATATTAAATCCCGGCGGGTAACTGAAAAATGCCATCCGAGTCACGTTGTAGGTCGAGCACCCGGGATATAGCATCCAGATTGAGTGGACCGTAAATATGCGGAAACACTTCAGGATCGCTATTCTCTTCGAGGGTGATCGGTTCTGCTGGATTTTCCCAGCGGATGTCAGCGCGAACTTTCTGAGGGTTGATAATTAACAGGACGAGATCATCCCAGTCAAAACAGAACAGATTGGCTACGTCCAACACCTGGTCCTGCTGGGAACAGTGGATAAAACCATCAGATTCGAGGGAATCTGGTTCATAACTACCGGAACCAACAGCGTTTAACCAGGTTTTACGCTCACAGATATGGATGATGTTTTGCATAGTAATTGGATAGTGGTATTCGTTAGAATGGAGAAGTTCCAATTTGAGGTTGCCCGGCTTTTTGCGAGAGGATAATGGCAATTCGCTCCATCACTGTATCGGCAACCTCAAATTTGCTCATCAAAGGTAAGTCCTCGCTGCGGCCATCCGGGTAGAGCAGCGTGACTCTGTTTGTATTGACGTTAAATCCGGAATCGGAAGCGGTGATATCATTTGCGACCATCAAATCCAGGTTTTTGTGCAGCATTTTGTTTTTTGCGTTTTCTTTCAGGTTCTGAGATTCAGCTGAAAAACCAACACAGACAGCTGGCTTTTGGGTTTTGCTGCGCAGTTCTGATACATTACTCAGTATGTCGGGGTTCATTTTTAAGTTGAGCGAAAGGTTACCCGCCCCTTTCTTAATCTTATTCTCCATTACATCTTTCGGGGAATAGTCAGATACTGCAGCTGCCATTACCAGCGCATCCGCATCTTTAACTTCAGCCAGAACAGCAGCATTCATTTCCATGGAAGTTTTAACATCAATCCTATCAACCCCAATCGGAGTTGAGAGGTTCACTGGTCCGGCGATCAATGTCACCTTGGCTCCCTTATCCAGGGCAGCCTGAGCCAGCGCAAAGCCCTGTTTTCCAGAGGAGAAGTTAGATATAAAGCGGACCGGATCGATCGGTTCCTGAGTAGGTCCGGCTGTTACAACAAATTTCCTTCCTTTCAGAATCCCTTCTCTTGACAAAAGATGGCGGACATGACCGAATATCGACTGCGTTTCTAACATGCGCCCCAGACCGGTCAGCCCCGAAGCAAGGTGACCCTCCGCCGGACCGACCACAATCACCCCACGGGTTTTCAGGATTTCTAAATTCGACTGGGTAGCTGGGTTTGAGTACATACCGCCATCCATGGCAGGTGCGATAATCACAGGGCATCCAGCAGCCAGCACGGTCAGGGTAAGTAAATTATCGGCGATTCCACAGGCAATTTTTGCGATCGTATTTGCCGTGATTGGTGCAATAACCAGAAGTTCGGCGTCTTGCGCAAGACCGACATGCAGAACATGACCTTCGGCTCCCCACAAGCCGGAGTCCGTATACGCAGGACGGCCAGTTAAAGATTGAAAGGTAAGCGGGGATAAAAACTGTTCGGCTGATTGAGTGAGGACGACGTCCACCAATGCGCCGCTCTGGTGGAGTTTTGAAGCCAGATCAACAGCCTTGTAGCAGGCTATTGATCCGGTCACGCCGAGTAGGATCCGGGTATCTTTCAGTGGTGTGGTCATTGCCAACCTCTCAGCGTGTAATATACCATACCGATGTATTCTTTTAGCGAGCGGGTTGTTAGTGAGAGATTTCCTGCGCTCGGGGTGAGGTTCAGGATTTGTGAGTACAAATTGGCTTGCCAGAGCTGGCGCCAGTTTTGCTCGGTAACTGTATAATCGACCGGCGTTGGGATTACATTAAAACCTTGGGCTTCGAAAAGCGCCACCGCACGCGGCATGTGTGAGGCTGAACTTACCAGCAGGATGTCGTTGATGCCCTTTTGTTCAAGAATCTCCCGGCTGAATAAGGCATTCTGGTGGGTGTTTACAGATTCGCTTTCGAGCCATATGTGTTCAGCCGGTACTCCCATCAGTTCCAAAAGGCTCAACATTTCAGGGGCGGGCTGGCTGTCCTGTGAAAGCCACGGCAGCCTGCCCCCACTTAAAAGAATGTACGGAGCGGCTCCCTGCTGGTATAAACTGGCTGCATAAATCACCCGGTCTCCTGCGCTGTTGATCTCTACTGATGAGCGCGGAAACTGCTGGGGTTCCGTTCCACCGCCCAACACAACGATCACCTGAGCCCGGGGTAAATTTTCAGGGGGAAGGTAGCGCCATTCGAGCGGCCGGGTTAAAACCAAAGCAGTCCAACGAATACTGGCCAGCCATAATATTAGGACAGCAGCGATAAGGATGACTCGCTGAAGCCGGGTTCGTTTTGCCAGAAAAATAGCGGTTGTAACCAGAATAATCGCCAGTCCAAGCGGGTATACAAAGAGCGGTAAAAATTTTGACAGGAAAGCCATATGTAAGAAATAATTTATATCATTCCAAATAAGCAGTTTATTTATTATTGTAATTGAATACGGAGCATCCTGTTATGACCTGCAAGGTCTGTTACCAGATTGATTTCAGCATCCGGGTAGCACTCCCGGGCAATAGTCAACGCGCTCCTTCCGGCGTCTGCGTCAATTTCAAGCAGGATTAATCCGTTTCTGGACATTCTTCCTATTGAAGCATTTAAAAGGCGGCTTACCAGGGAAAGCCCGTCAGGGCCTCCATTTAGGGAGAGCTTAGGTTCCCAGCGTGCAGGCTTTGACGATTGAAGCCTGCTGCTGGGAATGTAGGGGAGGTTGGCGCAAAGAACATCGAACCTATCAACAAGCGGCGGGAGCAGATCACACAGCAGAAATAGTACACGCTTTTCTACATGATGCTTCCGGGCATTCTCCCTGGCGATTAACAGGGCGGGCAGTGAAATATCCCCTGCCACGATTCTTAACCCTGGCAGATTTGCAGCCAGCGCGATTGCTATACACCCTGAGCCTGTACCGATATCAACAATCAGCATATCTCCATTTCTGGATTCGCTGCAAGAAAGGGCATGTTCGACCAAAAGTTCGGTCTCAGGCCTTGGAATGAGAGTATCACGCGTGATTTTAAATTCCAGACCGTAGAATTCCCACTTTCCCAGAATATACGGAAGTGGTTCGCCTGAAATTATTCGATCCGAATAATGATCAATTGTTTCTAACTGGGTTGCTGAAACCAAAATCTCCTGGTGGGCGAGGAGCCAGGACCGTGGTTGTCCCAATATAAAGGCAACCAGAACCTGTGCGTCCAGCAGCGGAGAATCGCTGACCGGTTTGAAGCGCTGGTGTAAATCCGAGAGAATCCGGGAGATTTGCAACAACAGATATTAGGGTGAAGGAGGGTAAGATCAGGAATTCACTGCTCGCTGAAGCCAGCGGCAGCCAGCCTTTCAGCCTCATCCCGGGTGGCAAGTTCGTCAATAAAAGCATCCAGATTTCCTTCCATCACGTTCGGGAGATTGTAGGATGAAAAATTAATCCGGTGATCGGTAACCCGAGACTGGGGGTAATTGTAAGTACGGATTTTTTCTGAACGTTCTCCAGTTCCAACCTGTGACCGCCGCTCCTGCTCCACCTCCTGGCGCTGCTTCTCGGTTTCGATTTCGTACAATCGGGCGCGCAGAATACTCATCGCCCGATTTTTATTCTGAAGTTGAGAACGTTCATCCTGACATTGAACCACAATGCCGGTGGGAATGTGAGTCAGGCGTACCGCAGTTGCGTTTTTTTGCACACTTTGGCCGCCCGCTCCGGCGGATTTGTAGACATCTATGCGGATGTCGTCTTCCGGAATTTGAATGTCGACCTCATCTACCTCTGCCAGCACAGCCACGGTAGCGGCGGAGGTATGCAAACGTCCCTGGGATTCGGTTATCGGTACACGCTGTACACGATGAACCCCAGATTCATATTTAAGGCGCGAATAAGCCCCTTTCCCTTTTACCACAAAGATAATTTCTTTATACCCGCCCACTCCGATCTGATTGGCGGACAGCACTTCAACGGACCAGTTTTGCGCTTCAGCATAGCGGGTGTACATCCGGAATAAATCCGCCGCGAAAATTGCAGCCTCATCGCCTCCAGTTCCTGCCCGGATTTCCATAATTACATTGCGCTGGTCGCGGCTGTCGCTGGGCAGCAGCATGGTTTTTATTTGCTTCTCAAGCACCGCGATCCGTGGTTCCAATTCTGAGATTTCGGCTTCCGCCAGGGTGCTCAGTTCCTCATCCTGGGAGTTTAGAAGAGAAGTTGCGTCATCTAATTGATGCAGGAGCTGGCGGTACAGATCCGCTTTTTGTACGATTGGTTCGATCTCAGCACGTTCAATACCCAGGTCTGCCGCGCGCTGATAATCATCGCCAACCTGCATCAGCTGATCGTTCAATTCGCCAAAGCGATCTTCGATTCCGCTCAGTTTTTCCAGCAAATCTTCGTACGAAGACATTCGGATGACTCTCCCAGCTGTTTCATGATAAAGGCACAAAGTTCACACCACTGCATTGTGTTCTTTGTGCCCTGGTGCCAGATCTCTAAATTAGATTTAGAAATCCGGAGCATGTTTAACAGAATAGTTATTATACCATCGCATCGGTGAGGTAAAGATAAGAGAAAAACAAACGAGGCCTTGCTAGCAAGGCCTCGCTGTGTTTTCAAAAAGCTTACT
>JBJYWI010000012.1:0-24619 GCA_046259385.1 Anaerolineales bacterium | reverse complement strand
AAGGTGGATGAATTCTACTCATGCACACTGTGCCAGTCTTTTGCTCCCGATCATGTATGTGTAGTAAGCCCGGAGAGATTGGGTTTATGTGGCGCTTACAACTGGCTTGACTGTAAGGCTTCCTTCAGTATTAATCCTACCGGTCCCAACCAACCAATATCTTTAGGCAAAATAATTGATGCTGATATGGGGTATTGGGAAGGAACCAACGATTATGCGAAAAAAGGATCACATGGTGTAGTACAGGAAGTTTCCATGTATTCGATTATGGAAAATCCGATGACTGCCTGTGGTTGTTTTGAATGCATCGTGATGGTTATACCAGAGGTGAAGGGAGTGATGATCGTTAGCCGGGAAGACACAGGCATGACGCCAGCCGGCATGAAATTCAGCACTCTAGCGGGTATTGCAGGTGGTGGACTGCAAACACCGGGTGTAATGGGTGTGGGGAAGTACTACCTTATAAGCCCGAAGTTCATCTCTGCTGACGGCGGTTTCCAGCGAGTGGTATGGATGAGCAAGAATCTCAAAGAGACAATGGCAGCTGAATTTCAGGCTGTAGCAGAACGCGAAGGGATCCCAGATCTGATAGATCGTATTGCTGATGGTTCATCGATAACAACTGTTGAGGAACTAGAGGGATGGTTAAAAGAAAAAAACCATCCAGCCCTCGAAATGGAACCAATGCAGGCAAAAGAAAGGGTTGAAGAAGAAGCAGCAAAAGATACTTTGGCACAGGCGGAAGCAGTTGTTGAAGCAGCAATCGAAAGAACGGAAGTAGAAGAAGAAAAAGAAATAGAGGTTCCAGCTGAAGAATTTGAAACTTCCGCAGTTGAGGAGCAAGAAGAGCAAGCCAAGGCTACGAAAAAAGAATTTGTGACTGCAGATACCGATATAACCGTAAGTGAACCTGTTGATCGGGCAGAAAAAGCTGTTGATATTTTACGACGGGCACTTATAGCAGCATTGGCAGAATTGGGTGGGGTTGATTCAGCAAATTTGCAAATCCCATCTGCAGTATCTCCTCTGCCAGCAACTCCAGCTGAACTCCAGAGGCAAATATCCGGAGTTGCAGAAGTGGTGGAAAAGAAAGTGGAACTTCCTCCAGATAAACCTTGGATTTCAGATAATACAAAAACAGAAATTGTTAAAGAGAATTGGTCTGGACAGGTAAGGATTGCCAGAATCGGTGCTACAACCGAAGAAGGGGGTACTAGGACCAGTGTTGTCGAAATCGGGGGAGAAACCGCGATGCCCTTTATGGATTTCGAAGGTGAATTTGTAAATAAGCCAGTGATAGCCATTGAGATAGTTGATCGCAGACCGGATGACTGGTCACAATTATTATTAGAAGAATGGGGAGAGGTTACTAATTCCCCTTCTGATTGGGCAAAAGAGGCAGAAAAGATTGGGGCTGATTTAATTCTGATGAATCTTGCACTAACCGATTCGGAAGGGAATCCTAACACTCCAGAGAAAGCAGTAAGTGCAGTTGACGCAGTATTAAAAGCAAGTGGACTGCCTTTGATTGTTTTTGGACCCGGGCAGGCAGAGTTGGATAACGAACTCTTGGTGCCTATTGCTGAGAAGTTTAAAGGTGAACGGCTTTTGCTGGGTATATGTGAGGATAAAAATTACCGTACGATTGTCGCAACAGCCATGGCAAATGGTCACCTAGTGGATGCGCGAACCGCGATGGATGTAAATCTTGCTAAACAGTTGAACATCTTGATCAGCGATATGGGATTGCCTCTGGAAAGAATTATCATGGATCCAACAACTGGCGCATTGGGATACGGTTTTGAGTATGGATATTCTGTAATGGAACGTTTGAGGATGGCAGCGCTGCAGGGCGATAGCATGACCCAGATGCCTATGCTTGTTACACCGGGTCAGGAATGCTGGAAGGCAAAAGAATCCAAAGTTGGAGAAGGTGTTCCCGGAGAATGGGGTGAATGGAAAGAGAGAGCAATTACCTGGGAGACTCTAACTTCGGTAATGCTTATAGAATCAGGAGCGAATATTGTTGTCCTTCGCCACCCTGAAAGTCTAAGGCGTACAAGGATCGCTATAGAAGATCTAATGAAAAGCAAATAAGAAAAGTGCTGAAACATTCAACAAAATAAATAGATCCACAATGGAGATTAGATATGGCGTTATCAGGAATTCAAATTTACAAACTGCTTCCGCAAACAAACTGCAAGGATTGTGGATTTCCTACATGTCTTGCATTTGCAATGAAGTTAGCCGCGAAGCAGGTTGAGCTGGATTTATGCCCTCATGTAAGCGAAGAGGCAACCGAACAACTTTCTGAAGCGGCTGCGCCACCTGTCAGACCATTATCAATTAAATCGAATGGATATGAAGTTAAAGCTGGCAATGAAGTTGTTTTATTCAGGCATGAAAAAACATTTTATAATCGACCAGGACTGTTTTTAAGGATTTATGACAGCCAATCTGAAGAAGAAGTGAAGAAAAAAGTTTCGGAAGTGGATGCCTACAAAGTGGAATATGTCGGAATCGATCTAACAATGGGCGGATTTGCAGTCCAGTCCAATGGCGGAAATTTTGCCGGGATGATTAAGATAATCCGAGAAAACAGTAAATTACCTCTAATTCTGATTGGTGAACCGGAAGAGGTAGAGAAGGGAATTGAGAATCTTTCCGATGACGAAAAACCTTTAATTTGTTTTGCTGATCACGATAACTGGCAAGCAATGGCGCAGATAGCAGTAAGTAATGGATTACCGGTTGCAGTAAAAGCGGATACAATTGATGAAATGGTTGATTTGTCTAAGAAAATCCAGGAAACTGGTGTGAAGGATATTGTCCTTTCTCCGGAGCAAAGAGGATTTTACGGGACATTGCATGCAAATACATTGATTCGACGGTTGGCATTGAAGAAAAATTTCAGACCGCTAGGTTATCCAATTCTGAGTATACCCGGTGATGTAAGGGATCCAGCACTGGAAGTAAGTCTGGCTGCCCAGGCGATTGGAAAATATGGTAGCTTTATCATTATGGATAATTTCTCACCAGAAACAGCTTATCCTCTGCTTGTATTGCGGGAAAACATTTTCACTGATCCTCAAAAACCTATTCAGGTAAAACCAGGATTATATGAAATAAATGATCCAACACCTGATGATCCAGTTTTAGTGACGACGAACTTCAGCATCACATATTTCAGTGTTGCAAATGAAGTAGAGAGTTCAGGAAATCCAGCATGGCTGTTAGTTACTGATTCGGAAGGAATGAGTGTGTTAACAGCCTGGGCAGCTGGAAAATTTGATGCTGAAAGGATCGCTAAATCAGTTAAGGAATTTAATCTGACAGAAAAGATAAACAATAGAAAACTTGTAATCCCTGGTCATACTGCAGTTCTCTCTGGAGAATTGGAAGAGGAATTACCAGATTGGGAAATTAATGTCGGTCCTCGTGAAGCGGTAGACATACCTAAGTTTATGAAACAGGTATTGGTTTAGAATGGAGTAAGCTGGCTTTGTAACAACAAATTTGAGAAAGCTTTCTATGTATGTCTATTTATAAAATTAAATTTGATTCCGCGTCCGAACCCATTGAAGTTCAGAGTGGGAGTTTAATTTCGGAGGCGGCGAGATTGGCCGGGGTCGAAATTACTCAACCCTGCGGCGGGCAGGGTAGATGCGGACGGTGCGCAGTTAATGTTTTATCAGGAACAGTGCGCCGTCGCAGTGTATTAAGGCTTTCAAAGACAGATATTGAGAAAGGATTAGCCCTTGCCTGCCAGACGGTGATAGAAAGCGACCTTTCTGTATCAGTTCCCCCTCAAGAGAAGATCGAGCGGATATTAACAACAGACAAAACCGTATCTGAAATACAAGTTCCAGCAAATTATGATGCAGCATCGGTTCAATCAATTCGAAGAATATATACCGAAATGACCCCTCCAAATATGGAGGATCAGACCGATGATACAAACCGACTAAAAGCAGCTATAAGGCGTGATCATGGTTTTCAAGACATCGATATTTCTCTGAATCAATACCGCCAGATAGGAGATATACTTCGTTCAGCTAATTGGAAAGTTACTGCGATTCTGGATGCGGACTCATTTGGAAGAAACGGAGATGAATGCGCGAGATTGATAGATTTAATACCCGGGCAGGTTAAAAAAGATACCCCATTATGGGGGGTCGCAATTGATATTGGAACGACAACAGTTACTGTTTGGTTGGTTGACCTATTAAATGGGAAAGTAACCGCGCAACTTTCTGAATATAACCAGCAAATTACCAGAGGGGAAGATATAATCTCGAGAATAGTTTATTCTACCAAGGAAAATGGCGCTCAGGAGTTGCGTTCTTTGGTGCTGACAACCATCAATGAGTTAATTGACACAGCCTGTAAAAGAATTAAGGGAGGCTCTTGCAGTCCATCAGGTATTGTAAAAGCAACAATCTCTGGCAACAGCACCATGATGCACCTGTTTTTAGGCATTCCAGCGATTAGCATAAGGCTTTCACCCTTTGTTACAGCTGTAAACGAACTGCCATTTTTTACATCACGAGAAGTGGGTCTGAATATTCATCCTGAAGCAACTATTATTTGTCTGCCAGGTGTTGCCAGTTATGTAGGTTCTGACATTACGGCCGGCGTTTATTCATCCGGTATGGATGATACATCCAAGACGACATTATTTATGGATGTGGGGACGAATGGTGAAATTGTATTGGGCTCGAATGAATGGTTAGTGACTTGTGCCTGTTCAGCGGGTCCTGCATTCGAAGGAGCGGGGGTATTAGACGGAATGCGAGCCACAAAAGGCGCAATTGAAGAAGTGTGGATTAATGGTTCAACCTTTGATCCAACAATCAGGGTTATTGGTGGGATAAAGCCTAGCGGGATTTGTGGAAGCGGGTTGATTTCCCTTCTGGCAGAAATGTTTATGACTGGAATAGTTGATAAAGCCGGAAATATAAAATCGGGTTTAAACACAGCCCGTGTTCGAGAAGGCGAACATGGAATGGAATATGTAGTTGTCTGGAAAGATCAATCGCAAACAAATAATGATATTGTGATAACTGCAGTGGACATTGATAATCTGATAAGAGCTAAAGGTGCAATTTTTGCGGGCTATCAGGTTCTGGCGCAAGGCGTTGGAGTTCCATTGGAGGTTACAGAACAAATGCTGATTGGAGGTTCTTTCGGGAAATATATAAACATCGAGAAGGCGATTGAAATAGGTTTGCTACCGGATATGCCATGGGAAAGATTTAATTTTTTGGGAAACACATCCGTAAAAGGTTCTTATTATGCTTTACTTGACTCTAAAGCTCTAAAGCGGATACAAAATATCGCAAATCGGATGACTTATATCGAATTATCCGCGGATAACACTTTTTACGAAGCCTTTATGTCGGCTTTATTTTTGCCGCACACCGATTTGACCCTTTTTCCAACAGTAATGAAAACAAGAGAAGAAATTAATAAAACCTGATTGATAAGGAAGGTCACAAATGTATATTATTGGAGAGAATATTCATATCATTTCAAACAAAGTGAAGGAGGCGCTAAAAAACCGCGACAGGGAATTTTTTATGGATTTGGCAACTCGACAGGTTGAAGCAGGCGCATCAGCGATTGATATCAACCTTGGACCAAGGAAAAAAGATTGGGAGGAAGTATTTCCTTGGATGGTGGAGTCGTTGGAAACGGTTGTTGATGTTCCCTTAAGTTTTGACAGCACAAATGTTATGGGGATAGAAGCCGGATTGAGAACGGTTACAAAAGCGCAACCAATTGTAAATTCTACTTCTGCGGAACCGGAGAGGTTGGAGAAAGTACCCGCTTTGGCAAAAAAGTATAATGCAAAATTAATAGCATTAACTATGGGAAAAAGCGGGATTCCGGTCAGTGCGGATGAAAGGGTAACAATCGCTCTGGAACAATTGATACCACGGGCGCTGGAGATTGATTTCCCAATTCAAGATCTAATTATCGACCCGCTGGTCTTAACTGTCTCTGGTTGTCAGGAATATGGCCCGGAATTGGTAGAGGCGGTAAGAACTCTGCAATATGCTTGGGACCCACCTCCCCAAATATCTATTGGTATGTCTAATGTCTCAAACTCAGTCCCAGAAAAAAACAGGTCGTTAATAAACCGGGTTTATTGTGCAATGTTAATGGGGGTGGATTTGCAAATGATGATTGCTGATCCTTTTGATGAAAAGCTGAAGGAAACAATCCGAATTATTGAGGAAAGGGATGAAAGCACACCGATTGGCAAAGTATATTTGAAGATTGCTGATAGAATTCGAGAAATGGAAGAACCGAAGCCCGAAGATTTTGATATGAGTGATCCAGACCAGGTCGCAATATGGAAGACCAGTCAGATTTTATTGAATAAAGTAATTTATGCCGATGGATTTTTAGAACAATAACAAGCAATCAAGGAATATTTAAAATCCATAAATAGAAGGCGCATAAACTGTAAAATGGTTGATGCGTCTTTTTTTGAAATTGATGGTTAACTTAAGAACATATAAATAAAAATAGATTTTTTTCGTTTTTAAGGATAAAAAAATGAACACTCCAAAAAAAGTAACAATTTCATCTCTTTTTGAAAAAGTGAATAACAAAGAACCAATCTCGTGGTTAACTTGTTACGATTACCCGACTGCTTATTTGCAGGAACAAGCTGGCATAGATATGATCCTGGTAGGGGACAGTTTGGGGATGACGATGTTGGGATATGATTCTACTTTGCCTGTGACAATGGATGATATGATCCGGCACACACAGGCAGTGAGGAGAGGTGCACCAAATGTATTTCTAATCGGCGATATGCCTTATATGAGTTACCAGCCGAGTGTTGAAACAGCTATTCGCAATGCGGGACGATTTATGGCTGAAGCGGGTTGCGATGCTATAAAATTGGAAGGGGGAGCTGAAATGGCAAATCGTATCAAAGGCATTGTCGACGCTGGAATACCAGCATTTGGTCATCTTGGATTGACACCGCAAAGTGTCAGTGCGCTTGGAGGATTTCGGGTACAGGGCAGGGGTGCACAGCAAGCCAAAAAGATAATAGATGATGCAAAAGCGCTTGAAACTGCAGGCGCGATTTGTATACTGCTTGAAATGGTTCCGGACCGGGTGTGCAAATTGATAACAGAAAGATCAGATAATTGCATAATAATGAGTTTAGGATCAGGTCCAGATGCCCATGGGCAATTGTTGATTTATCATGATATGTTTGGTTTGTATCCAAAATTCAAACCGCGGATGGCGAAAGTCTATGGAAATGCTGGGGATGTGATTCTGAAAGGTTTAGAGCAATACGTAAAAGAAGTATCTGATCATTCGTTCCCGCAGCCGGAAAATTATTTCAAAATTAAAGATAACGAGTATTCAGAATTAAAGGACCTACTGAAATAACAGAAAATTGCTAAAAGAAATCATTCTGGAGGAATCGTGAAGCAAGAGAATCTCCATGAAATAATGAAAATTCCGGTAGATCGCCTGAATCAAATAAACGAGTTATTTACTGGTCGGGAAATTATTCCGATTGATAGATTTTTAGAAGTAGTTTCAAAATATGGAACTCCGGATGAAATTAATCAAAAAGCGGAAGAAGCTCGTTATTTGCCTAATCTGATAAATAAGGTGCGATCGCAAAATCCGGATTATTTGAAAGACTTGGATTGGTTAATTAAAAAGCGAGATCAAGGACAATTTATCAGCATCCCAGAATACCGTGAAAATCTATTAGGGAAAGAAATCGAGCGGTATGTATTCAAAGATGATTTTGCCGTAACATTAGAGATCAGCGCACTCCAATATTTTCCATGGCTAATCAAGATAGCTGAACGATCTATACTAGAAAAGAAGTTGATGCCAGCTAGATATATTCGTGTTCGGAAAATGAAGGAACAAGAAACTGACGGGGATCTGGTCGCTGTTGCAGCGGCTATGCAGGTAATTGGAGCTTCGTATGTTGAGACGCTGGACACCAAGGGGACAGATGGTTCAAATATTCACCTGGGGGGACCAGAAACAATAACTGGGTATTTTGGAGGTGTTGGGCAACCCAATGAATACGCTCTGAAATGGATAGATGAGTTCCTTTATTACTTTACAAATTACGGTGTTCAGCAGGTATTAAATGTTAACCCAGGCACTGTTTTGCTTGGTTATTTATTATTTAGGATTGGGGTTGATATCCAGTTTAAAATTTCTGTTTTCATGGGAAACGACAATCCTTACGCTGCTCTATGGACTTTAATTGGTGCAAAATTATTTTCAAGAGACGATGGTTCTTCTCCATTAATTGGATTCAACTGGAGCAATTCAATAAACAATGAAACGATGGAAATCACCGCTCAGATCAGAAAAATGCTCGGTTTCGAAAATGTGGTCCGATTTGAGCATCATATAACAGAAACCTGGAAGAATATCGTACGCCAACCTTATAACCGTAGAGATGAACTTTTGGAAATCGCTGATCATGTTGCTAATATATCTGCAAAACACGAGGGATGTGAGCCGGATATTGAAAAAGAAAGGGATTATCCTTCCGATATTTTGGATTATTTCCGAGAAAAAGAAGAAATTATCGCTTCAGGTGCTTGGGATAATCTAACAAACAATTTTTTGGATAAATTTGAAGCTACAAACCGTACCGCAGAAGCTTTAACGAAAAAAGGTTTATCTTTTGTCGCGGCGAAAAATTTGCATATGAGAGAATGAATAACAAAAATAAATAAATTCAAATCAGGTGATTGAATGATTCCAAAAATCATGGAGAAGTTCCTGAGGGAAAGGCTGCCAGTTAGCACGTGGGAAAACAGGCTGGTTAAGCAGAAAGGGATGTGCTTCATAGAGTTTAACTCCCTAGACATTGAAAGATTAGCCAGGATGGATATTGAAGTGGATCAATTGGGTCCTAGACTAGTGGTGTGTATGTGGAATGAAGAATCACCACTTGAGATTGGAGGCTATCTTGTTGTCGACAATCTAGCAATGGGGCAACCTTCAATGGGAGGGATAAGAATGCTCCCGGATATAGACCCATCAGCGATCCACAATCTTGCCCGTGGGATGACTCTTAAAAATGCAGCTGCAGACTTACCTTATGGAGGCGGTAAATCAGGAATAGTCAGTGAGCGGTTATCTTCGAAACAGCACCAAGAAATTATCAAGGGATTTGCTAAATTAATCTACAGGTACCACGATATATACTTGCCTGGACCGGACGTCGGAACCTGTGATGATGATATGAAAACAATAGCAATTGAAAATGGTTTGGATTCGGTTGTATCAAAACCTCTGGAAATGGGAGGTAATCGAATCGATGAATTAGGTGCAGCTGCAGGAAGTGCAATTATCGCTTTACAAGCGCTTTTGGGGGAAATGCACAAATTGAGAGCATTACCTCAATTTAAAAACGTACAGGTTCCTAATTTCAAAGAGCTGACGGTTTTAATTCAGGGTTTTGGTGCTGTTGGCGCGCATGCAGCCCGTATTATTAATGAAAGGTTACCGGGCGCAAAAGTAATTGGAATTAGCGATGTGGATGGATACATTTTTAATAAAAATGGATTGCCAATTTCAAAGCTATTTGAAATATGGAAGGAGAACGGGCTGGTAACAAAAATATTTTTTAATGAATTATCAAACCAGGATGAAATAAAACTTGGAGAATTTAAGTATTCAACCTGTTCAGATGATTTATTAAGGGAATCAGCTTTTTGTCTCATACCTGCTTCTCCCATTTCTAATTATTTAGATGTCGATAACTCAACTAGTCCCTGCATTACGACAAGATGGATGGGAGATTGGACAGTAATCATAGAGGGGGCGAATACATATTCACCGATTGAATCTCGGAAAAATGCCAGAGCAAGAATGGAGAGGGAAGTGTATCGTCGAGAGGGGGTGCTAATCGGGACGGACTATTTAGTTAATTCAGGCGGGGTAATTTATGCTGCCCAGGAGAGGTTAATAAAAACCCCTGAGCATTTAAGGATTCCTGAAAGATTACTTGGTAAATCAGATCCGGTTGAAAACTGGTTGGATAAAAACAGTTCTGAGTATTGTAATCTAGCGGAAATACGGCGTAAGGCGGCTTTTGAATATAGAGAAGAAGTAATCCGCAGAAATATGAAAGAATTGGTAGATTTACTTATCTCAGATGCAGATATGCTGCCCTGCGAAGCTGCGGAAAAGATAAGTATCAGACGGGTTACATCAAGAGAAAGTGATAGAACTGCTGAAGAGATTATGGCTCCTATTCCAACTATAACAATCGATAAAACGGTAAAAGACGCGGCTGAAAAATTGATCAAATCCAATCGTTCAATATTAGCGGTTACTTCTACAGAGAGCAATCTAGTTGGCATCGTAACGGATTGGGATATTACAAGAGCCACCTCTTTAGGCAATCCCGATGATCAACCTCTTGAAGAAATTATGATTACTGATGTGATTTCTGTATCTCCAGATGAAAACATACTTGACCTCATTCGAAAATTGGAATATCACGAAATATCAGCGATGCCGGTTATAAAAGATGGATGTGTTTTGGGTGTTGTATCTTCTGATTTGTTGGCTAGAAAATCGTTGTTGAGGCTTTTACAGTCATCACTCGAATAAGAGTTATGGTTGAGAAATTACACTCTGCTTGACGGTCAAAAGTGCGTATGGTAAACTAGCAAAACTTGGTCCCGTGGTGTAGTGGCCGAACATGCGGCCCTGTCAAGGCCGAGATCGCGGGTTCGAATCCCGTCGGGACCGCCATATTACACACAATTTACCTGTATTAAACCTGCAGGTATTTTCATTTAATTTTCCCTTTATGAGCGCATCATGAATGTCAAATTCATACTCTACCGCTTTGCTTGATTTTGTCTTTAAAATCGTTTATGATTTACCGCCGATTACAGCAAGAATTGTAGAAAAAATCGTAGAAAGTTTATCAACTAGAGTTATTTATTTTAGATATGTCACGCGCATTGCCTTTTCTTATCCTTTTTACGATCGTATTAGCCGCTTGCAGCGGTAGTTCAACTACAATCCCTCTTACTGCGACCGCATCTCCAACGTTACCATACCCCGAAGTAATCACCACAAGGGTGCCAGAAGCGAAAAATATAGCTGAACATTTTCTTGATTCCTGGAAGAGCAAAGATTATGAAGAAATGTACAAGCTTCTTTCGGGTGAATCAAAGACTCTTATTTCTGAGAAAGAATTTTCTGACCTGTACCGTAATGTTAACGGTGAAATGGCTTTGAGGGACATAAATTACTCTATCAACAATTCAACGATCAATCCTAAAAATGCCCAGGTTGAATATGCAATTGACATAGAAAGTTCTATTGTAGGGATGATCAACCGAGAAATAAAAATGAATCTAGTCAAGGAAATGAACCAATGGTACATTGATTGGGATACGACTCTCATCCTTCCTGAATTAACCGATGGAAATGTATTGGATATGGAATATGATATACCAGAACGGGCGAACATATATGATATAAATGGCGATCCTCTCGCAATTCAAACTGAAGCAACTTCCATAGGGATTTTTCCTGATTTTATTGATTTGGACGAAGAATATGGCATTATTGTCCTTCTTTCGCGGGTTACAGGAATACAAGCAAGTCTAATTGAGGGTTGGGTCCGGGATGCGCTTCCGGGTGCATATCTTCCAATTGGTGAAGTAGCAACCGAAGAAGAAACTCAGCGGTTGAACATCCTTTCCAGTTATGGAGCAGTTGCAACATCAAATTACAATTCACGCCTATATCCCAGTAATGGCGTTGGTCCGCACATTATTGGATATGTAAGTACTATTCAAGAAGATGAGTTGGATGAATATCGAAGCCTGGGATACCAGGGAAGCGAGCGTGTTGGTCGTGAAGGTATTGAAAATTGGGGAGAAGATATTCTGAGGGGGAGACCAGGCGGCAGTTTGTATGTAAAGAACCAGGAGGGATCGCCTGTAAGTGAGATTGGTACTTCACCCAAGCAGGAGGGAAGACACATCTACACTACAATAGACAGCAATTTGCAAAAAGGCGCCCAAGAAGCGTTGAGAGGATTTAATGGAGCTGTTGTTGTGATCGAAAGGGATACCGGAAGGGTGTTGGCTATGGCTTCCTCTCCAACTTTTAATCCCAATGCATATGAATTTGAGAATAACAATTGGAGTGCGTGGCTGTCAGAAATTACAAATAATCAAAACTTACCACAATTCAACCGAGCAGCACAAGGTCAGTATCCACTCGGTTCAGTATTCAAAATAATTACAATGGCTGCTGCTTTGGAGAGTGGTTTATATACCCCAGAAACGATTTATGAATGCGGTTATGTGTTCGAAGAATTATTTGGGTTCCCAAGATATGACTGGACATATGAACGGTTCCAGGAGGATGGTGTAACAAGACCCAGTGGAACATTAACACTTGTAGAGGGTTTAATTCGTTCTTGTAATCCATACTTCTGGCATATTGGTTTGGACCTGTATAAACAAGGTCTTACTACTGCAATCTCTGATATGGCGAGAGCATTCGGCTTAGGCTCGACTACCGGTATAGATGTAATAGAAGAAGAAACAGGTAATGTACCCGACCCATTTTCAGAAGTGGATGCGATAAATCTCGCTATCGGTCAGGGTGATTTACTTGTGACACCTTTGCAGGTAGCAAATTTTACTGCAGCAGTAGGAAATGGTGGTACTCTATACCGCCCTCAGGTAATTGAAAAATTTGTCACAAGGGACGGTCAGGAGGAAGTTGTTTTTGAGCCAGAGATTATTGGCACTTTACCTATTTCTCCCGAAAATCTTGAAGCTATTCAAGAAGGGATGAAGGGGGTTGTTTCGAGTGAGCTTCCTCCAGGAACTGCGTATAGACAGCTAGCCGATTTAGACTATCCGGTAGCTGGTAAAACTGGTTCCGCTACTACCGGTAAAGGCGGTGACTCTCACTCGTGGTTTGCGGGATACACATTTGCTGAGTCGGAAGAAAAACCTGATATTGCTGTTGCTGTAATTTTGGAGGAAGTTGGAGAGGGGTCGGTGTATGCTGCTCCAGTATTCCGCCGCATAATTGAAACATTTATTTACGGTGAACCTCAAAGACTTTACAGGTGGGAATCGCAATTTAATATAACCAGAACAGCAACACCACTAACCACTGATACACCTACACCGAACCCTCTTGTTGAACAATAAAAGCAACAAAAAATACTGTTATATCAAGATGTAATTTAATTATTGTGATGAACCGCTGCCGAGTCGTTCGTACCAGCCTGTTTTGGTATCGGATCGGACGTCAAAATCTGGAATATACGGCTTTATATCCAAAAGCGGTGTTTTATCTAAAACATCAATCCCTTCGACAAAAATCATACTTCCTGATATTTCAATTATTTGCACGATTGAGATGCCAATAGGATTCGGTCGATTGGGATGCCGTGTAGAAAAAAGACCATGTAATTGATTATCCTTAAATGGCTTGACTTGTAATTGATACTTCAGTGATCGATCAAAAACATATATTAGGTATATGTGGGAAAATTCTTCAAGATCAATCAATCCTTCAAGATAGTCTGAAAAAATTTCAACCTTTCCAATAGTTGAAGAATAAATTGGTTGAATTGGCGTTTCACTTTTAGTATTATATGGTGAATGAATAATTCCGATCGGTTCCATTACAAAAGATTCACTTTTTTTATAAGAATCCATGATTAGATTGTTTTATGTTTTGTAATGGTTCTTTCTTTGTGTTTGGGTGGTATTAAAATTAGTAGAAAGCTTGTCTCGTGCCCACTTGGATTTTTCCATAGATGAGGTTTTTGAGAATTAAATAACAGGCTGTCTCCCTGCTTCAATATAAATAAATCGTTTGAAATAGAAATTTCTACCGTCCCATTCAGACATAGGATAAATTCATAACCTGAATGGGTAATTTCATTTGTTCCCCAAGTAGAAATTGGAGAAATTTTTATAATGTAAGGCTCAAAAAATTCTGAGCGATTATTACAAGAAAGGATAGAAAAGATTGTTCCGTACTGTGTGGTTTCTTCATTCTGGTCGAAATATTTTATAAAATCTACTTTTTGGCATACTTGATTGTTTTCAAAAAAAATTGTGATTGGGATTCTCAAAGAATTTGCAATAATATTCAATGTGTTAATTGTTGGGGTGGTTTTTCCATTTTCAATCAAGCTGAGTGTATTTACTGCAAGACCGCAAATATCGGACATATCTCGTATGGATAAATCTCGGTCTATCCTAATTTTTTTCAATTGTTCACAAATTGAAATTTGTCGTGGGTTATTTCTCATTATTTATGATTACACCTAAACAACAAGTCTGTCAAATGTGATTTTGGAATGAGAAAAAATCTGAATAATTTCTATAAAAAATAATTTTCCTAAATTTCTGCTAATATAAAATATCGGTCTTGATAATTATTATGATAGTAAAAATCACTTGCTACAAATTCCCGCAGTGATTATACTCTTCATGAAATATTTTTATTATTATGACAATTGAAGCCTTTATTGAAAAATTGCCTGAGAATTATACCCCCGCTGACCGGGAGTTAATAGAACGCGCATATCGTGTTGCTGAAGAAGCTCACAGAAACCAAAAAAGGGCATCCGGTGAACCTTACATCAATCACTGTGTAGCAGTTGCTTCAATTTTGGCTGATTTATGTGTTCCGCCATCTGTTATCGCAGCGGGTCTTCTGCATGATACCGTTGAGGACACTGAGATAACCCTAAATGATATTCGGAAAAATTTTGGAGAAGAAATCAGTAAACTTGTGGATGGGGTTACAAAATTGACTCAACTACCCAGGGTCTCACGTGGCGATCAACATCCAGAAGAAGAAATTGAAGAAGAGAAATTAAGAAAAATAGCAGTAAGAAAAGGTGAATCTGACCCTTTAGAAGAGGCCGAAAAAATAATTAGAAGCCGAAGATATGACCTTGTTTCTGAGACACTTAGAAAAACATTTCTAGCAATGGGGGAAGATGTCAGGGTGGTTCTGATAAAGCTCGCTGACCGTTTACATAATATGCGTACCCTTGGACATGTAAGTGAACAAAAAAGAAAACGAATCGCTCAAGAAACTTTGGATATTTTTGCCCCTCTGGCAAACCGTTTGGGAATTTGGCAGATCAAATGGGAGCTAGAAGACCTTGCATTTAGGTATGTAAATCCTGAAAAGTACCGTGAGATCGCTGACAACCTTGCTGAAAGACGATCTGAACGTGAAGCAGAAATGCAAACAATCAAAGATGAGCTCGAGAGGGTTTTAGCCCAGAGCGGGATTTACCCTGAAATTAGCGTTCGACCAAAACATATTTATTCAATATACAGAAAAATGGTGCGTAAAGGTGTACCATTTGATATGGTTCACGACATACGGGGAATGCGAATTATTGTCGATAGTATTCCGGAATGTTATTCAACACTTGGAATTATTCACACACATTGGGTTCCAATCCCGGGAGAATTTGATGACTATATTGCTGCGCCAAAAGATAATTTTTACCGGTCATTGCACACGGCTGTAAATTATGAGGAAGGCGGCACTCTTGAAATACAAATCCGGACAGCTGAAATGAACCAAAACGCTGAATACGGTATTGCTGCTCATTGGAGATATAAAGAGGGTTCGGAACGTGATGAGGATTATGAGAAACGGATAGTTTGGTTGAGATCGCTGATGGAATGGCGGCAGGATATTGAAGACGCCAGAGAGTTTGTAGATAGTATGAAAAGTGATGTCTTCGAAGACCGGGTTTATGTATTTACACCAAGAGGAGACATTATTGATCTACCAGCCAGCTCAACTCCAATTGATTTTGCATACCATGTGCATACGGATATTGGCCACCGATGTCGGGGCGCTAAGATAAATGGGAAACTTGTTTCATTGGAGTATCAACTAAAAACTGGAGATAAGGTAGAAATCCTAACAGCGAAGCGCGGAGGGCCGAGTCGTGATTGGTTAAATCCAAACCTGGGTCTTGTTAAAACCCAGCGGGCTAGATCCAAGATAAGACGCTGGTTTAAGAGACAAGCACGGGAGCAAAATATGGTTCAGGGGAAGGGGGTATTGGAGAAAGAATTACGCCGGCTTGGCTTAAGTGAAATAAATTTAGAAAAACTTTCAAAAGAATTTGAATATAAGGATATTGATGATTTCTTTGAATCAATTGGCACAGGTGACCTTCCCGTTGCTAGAATCGTAAACCACTTAAAACTGAGTGAAAAAACTGAACCCGAAGATTTGCCAGAAGTCTATAAACCACGAGAAACAGATATAAGCGATGACTCGATAAAAGTATTAGGTTTGAAGGGGTTGTTGACAACAATCGCACGCTGCTGTAATCCAGCCCCTGGGGATGAAATTGTTGGTTATATTACTCGCGGAAGAGGTGCTACCATTCACAGACAAGATTGTCCAAATATACTTCGGATTAATGATAGGGAAAGATTGGTTAGGGTTTCCTGGGGGGAGCCGAAGACCACCTATCCAGTTCCTATTAGATTAAAAGCTTACGATCGGGACGGTCTTATGAAAGATGTATCAACATTAATTGCTGATGAAGGTGTTAACATGCCAAATGTACGTGTTGAGACGCATCGGAATCTTGCGATATTTGATTTAATACTGGAAGTCCGAGACATTGTTCAATTAAGCCGACTGCTGGATCGCCTTGAAAATTTACCAAATGTTATGGAAGCACAGAGAGTAAAACCTGGTTAATCACATATTGATACAACTAATTACTATTGCCTATATACAAATGGTATAATTCACAGCCGTTGGCTACTAGCTTTTTAGTATTTTATTCATCCAATTTATTATTTCTGAAGTTTTTATAATCTGCCAGGAGTAAAAATATGCCGAGAATTCGTTGTTACTATATGGATTGTGTATTCTTGGAAGATGGATATTGTAGAGCTGCTGCTATCGAATTGGATCCAGATATTGGATGTATGACGTACTCCAGAACATCCGATCTTGAAGCGGAAGATAGCTGGGAAGATGAGGATCAAGAATTAGCGGGATGGGATGAAATTGATGAGGATGACGAGGATGATGAACTCTGGCTTGAGGATGAAGAGATATAAATGGATAAGATAGAGATATAAAATGAAAAAAGAAGTATTACTACTTATACGTATAGCCTTCGGAATCTGAAGGCTTTATTGTTATTTCATTTATAACCTATAAAATAATAAAGAGATGTCCCTGAATAATCATTTTGATATTCTTGCGCCTTTCTACGATAAGGTGATCAAACCAGCAAATATAACAAAGATAGAGACTTTATTAAATTTACCCATTTCGGGGACTTTGCTTGATGCAGGAGGAGGAACAGGACGGGTTTCTACCCAGTTCACTGGTAAAGCGTCATCAATTTTTGTGGCGGATTTATCGTTACCAATGCTCAGACAAACAATTCAAAAAAGTGAACTTTCACCAGCATGTACACACACGGAGTTTTTACCTTTTCCACGAAACTATTTTGAGAGAATTATTATAGTTGATGCTTTCCATCATGTCTGCGATCAGGCTAAAACAGCAGAAGAATTATGGAGAGTATTAGCACCAGGTGGGAGAATTGTTGTCGAAGAACCGAATTTCCATTTATTTGGTGTAAAGATGGTTGCATTGGCTGAAAAAATATTTTTAATGCGAAGCAAATTTCTACCACCAGAAAAAATCCAATTCCTATTTAAATTTAAATATTCAAATTCATTTATTGATTATGATGGATATAACTCTTGGATTGTGATTGATAAAATTAAAAAATAAGAAAAAATCAACAAATACGGGGAAGAAGCTCTCCCGAAAGAGTTGATACTACTCGTTTGCTGCCAATCGAAGTTCTCATTAATAATCTTCCAACCGGTTCACCAGTTACCTCCCCAATGATTGCCGCATGCTTACCGTACTTGTGAGAACGCAATTTATCCAAGACTAAATCGGAATCATGGGATGCAACGATAACGATCATTTTCCCTTCATTGGCAATATACAAGGGGTCTAGCCCAAGCATTTCACAAGCTGATTCTACCGCTGGATTTACTGGTATGTCGTCTTCGATTATTTCGATGCATACACCAGATTGTTTGGCAATTTCGTTTAAGGCTGTTGCAAGCCCACCTCTTGTGGGATCTCGCATTGAATGAATATTTTCTGTAACTTTTAACAAATTGTGTACCAGGTTATTTAATGGAGCGATATCACTTTGGATTTCGGAAACAAATCCTAATTCTCCACGGGCTTCCAAAACTGCAATACCATGGTCTCCGATGGTCCCAGAGATAATTACTTTATCACCTGGTTTCGCATTAGCTCCTGAAATGTTAATTGAATCGGGTATCACACCTAAACCAGCTGTATTAATATAGATGCAATCAGCTTTCCCTTTCTCGACCACTTTTGTGTCCCCCGCAACGATCTTAATCCCTGATTCCTGAGCAGCATCTTTCATTGAAACGACTATTCTTTCCAGTGTATGGACATTCAAACCTTCTTCAAGAATGAATCCTGCGGTTAAGTATTGGGGAGTTGCGCCCACCATTGAAAGATCATTAACTGTTCCGCAAACCGAGAGTCTTCCAATGTCTCCGCCTTTAAAAAATAACGGCCAAACCACATGATTATCCGTACTTATTGCAATTCTATGGCCAACTTTCTGAGATTTTGTGCTCAGCTCATCCAGGTCAACGATGCCAGAATCATTTAATTCTGTAAGAATCTGGTTTTCAAATGAGGGAAGGAAGATATTTTTAATTAAAGTTTGGGTAAGTTCACCCCCACTTCCATGACCGATGATTATTTGATCATCATGTTTATTTGGAACTGGGCAGCTTGAACCTTCAAAGTGAACTGTATTAGATTTCATTTTGATTGACGCAATCGCTTACAAACGCTTTAGCCTTCGATATGATTATTGTGGGCATATTGGAAATAAGCAGCGCAGGCACCTTCAGAGGAGACCATTGTAGCCCCTAAAGGGTTAGCAGGTGTACATTCAACCCCAAATGCTGGACAATCAACAGGTTTTTTAATTCCCTGAAGAATACTACCAGAAATGCATAATGGAGACTCTTCAGAATTGATCTTCTGAACTCCAAATCTATATTCAGCATTAAATTCTTGAAATTCAGGCTTAAGACACCAACCGCTGGTGGGAATCATTCCAATTCCGCGCCATTTTCTATCACATTCACAAAAAACCTGGTTGATAATTTTTTGTGCAGAAGCATTTCCGTCAAATGACACAATACGGGAGTATCCATTCTCAACTTTATAGGAATTATTCTCCAATTGCTTGATTACCATAATTACTCCGCGCAGGATATCCAACGGTTCAAATCCAGTGACTACAATTGGTACTTTATACCTTTCGGCAATAGGAGGATACTCCCAGAATCCCATCACAGCACAAACATGACCAGCAGCTAAAAAACCATTAACCCTATTATATGGTGAACTTAATATTGCATGCATCGCTGGGGGAACACGGACATGTGATACCAAAAGGCTGAAGTTTTCCAAACCTAAGGCTTTAGCCTGAACAACGCTCATAGCATTGGCTGGAGCAGTTGTTTCAAACCCGATTGCAAAAAATACGACTTGTTTTTCTGGGTTATTCTGTGCAATTTCTAACGCATCCAAAGGAGAATAAACTACCCGTACATCTCCGCCAGAAGCTTTCACTGAAAATAGATCGCCATTTGAGCCTGGAACTCGCAGCATATCGCCAAACGAGGTAAAAATTACGTCTGGTTGCCTGGCAATCTCCAGCGCTTTATCGACTAATTCAAGTGAAGTAACACAAACCGGGCAGCCAGGTCCATGAACAAGCTCAATCTTTTCGGGGAGTAGCTGGTCAAGCCCATATCGCATTATTGAATGGGTTTGACCTCCACATATCTCCATAATAGTCCAATTATTTTCAGTAATGCGATAAATCTCATCAAGCAATCCCTTGGAGATATCTTTATTTCTAAACTCAGTTAGGTATTTCATTTCTATAGTTGACGAATTAAATCAATTTAGATCATGGATTTAATTCAATATCCACATCGGCGATTTTCCTAAGTAGTTCCATTGTTTCGTTTGCTTCCTGTTCGCTGATTAAATTTAAGGCAAAACCAACATGCACGAGGACATAATCACCTATTGCTGCATTTGGCACATAAGCCAAGCATGATTCACGCTCAACTCCCCCAAAATCGATTTTCCCCATCTTCAATTCATTTTTTTCATATATTTCAATTATTTTTCCTGGAATACCCAAGCACATAATTAAACACTCCAATTATATAATTTTATTGATTTGCAGCAATGATTGCCTGACCAAGAGAGATCCCACCATCATTAGGGGGGATTCTTCGATGAGTAATTACTTCGAAATTATCCTGCAAAAGGTTGTTTACTGTTTTTTCTAACAAGGTTAAGTTTTGCCATACACCGCCGCTTAAGGCTATCAAATTTGAATTAAGTTGGGTTCGTAAGATTAGGCAGATATCAAGCACAATTTTTGCTATACTGTTATGAAAACGAGCGGAAATTATCGAAACTGGGATCTGGTTCAAAAAGTCATCAGAAATCGCCTGTAACATCGGTTCGGGATCAAATATTAAAGGATCCGAGAGGATATCCAGGCTGTTTTCATGTGAATTCTTAATTGAAATTTGATAGATGCCATTCTCAATCGGATCACATAAATTTTCTAATTCGATTGCAGCCTGTGCCTCATAATTTACAATTTGGCGGATCCCAATTAATGCGGAAACAGCATCGAATAAACGTCCAACGGAAGAAGTTTTCGGGGCATTAATACCCGTTTCAATTTGTCGATCGATCACATTGAAAAATTGATCGTTGTTTTGGTGTTGATCAAAAACATGTTTAACTGGCGGGAGATTTTTATCCCAAGGAATGCCTGCCGTCCTTAACCATGCAAGCGCTATCCGCCATGGTTCCTTTATTGCTTTATCTCCTCCAGGTAATTGTGTGCATCTTAGGTGAGCGACCCTTCTGTAACCTGAATAATCAGAATATAGAAATTCGCCTCCCCAAATTGTTTTGTCATCGCCATACCCGGTACCGTCAAAACTTATTCCAATGATCTTATCGCTCCCGGATAATCCGTTGTCAGCCATGCATGATGCGATATGTGCATGATGGTGTTGAACAGATATGGACTTTATATTTTGAATTTCAGCACGTTCTCGAGCATATCGTGTTGAGAGGTAGTCAGGATGTAGGTCATAGGCAATTATTTCAGGATTTATCTTAAATAATTTTTCATAGTACTCAATTGCTTGTTCGAAAGATTGAAGAGTTTCAAAATTTTCCATGTCCCCAATATGGTGACTGATAAACGCGTACCTAGCGCGAGTTAAACAGAAAGTGTTTTTCAGTTCGCTGCCTGTTGCCAGAATATTGTTAATTGAGTGGGGGAGCAGTAAAGGGTAAGGAGCAAAACCACGTGAGCGACGTATTGGATAAGAAGCTGCTGATATTCTTGTTTTAGTATTACGGTTTAGAGTGTTTGAACTTATAAACAACTGAAACACAGAATCATCACATCTTGTATTGATATCCCGATTGTGAATTAAAAACGCGTCAGCAATACAGGAGAGTTTTTTTATTGCTTCATCGTTGTCTTTTGAAATCGGTTCCTCACTGATATTTCCGCTCGTCATAACCAGCGCAGTCGGAATCTTAATTTCAGTATTAAGTCCGACAATTGGGGAGAATAGTAAATAATGTAAAGGCGTATAAGGGAGCATTATTCCGATTGTGTTCTGGTAAGGTGCAACCACCGAACTAATTTCGCAGTCTTTAATACGAGGCAAGATAACAATTGGACGTTCGCGGGATTCAAGCAGCATACGGCTGTTTGATTCCAATTTGCAATATTTTGATACATGCTGGATATCTGCAACCATTACAGCAAATGGTTTGTCAACCCTTAATTTTCGGTTCCGTAATTCATTAACTGCATCATGATTCAGAGCATCACATGCTAAATGAAAACCACCAAGACCTTTTATTGCGATTATTCTTCCTTCTGCCAGCATTTTTTGGGCTGATAACAGCGGTTTGATTGATTTATTGTTTTTTAGATTTCCCGGAAGGGTAGGATCTATGGCAAATGGCTCAATTTCGCTGTATTGAGAATCTACAAGTTGGACATGCGGCCCACATAATGAACAAGCGACAGGCTGTGCATGAAAACGTCTATCTTCTGGATTGTTATACTCTGATAAACAATCCGGGCACATTTCAAATTCAGACATTGTGGTATTGGGCCGATCATATGGAACATCGTTAATAATCGTAAACCTTGGACCACAATTCGTGCAATTAATAAATGGATAAAGAAAGCGACGGTCTTTTTCGTCAAACAATTCTTCCAAACAATCCTCACACATGCAAATATCCGGTGAAATTGGTTGGAATGCATTCGGAATTATTTTTGACTTAACAATTTCGAATTTGGAATAATGATTTGGTTCACATGGTTCAATTTCTATAGTTTCAATAAGTGCCAGTGGAGGTGCTTCATTTTTAAGGGAAGCGCTAAATATTTCCAGTGACTTTGTTTTCCCAACAGCTTCAATTTCAACACCGGAGGAGGTATTTTGGACCCAGCCGTTAATATTTAATCTCTTAGCTAAGCCATATACAAAAGGTCGAAACCCTACACCCTGAACAATCCCATGTATAGAAATATGAATTCCCGACACATTAATTCTCAGAGATTGCTTTCTACCCACTCCAGCCATTCCTCAATTCCATCCTTTGTACGGCAGGAAAGCTGAAAATTTATAAGGCCAGGATTTAAGATACCAACACCGTTGAGAAAATAATCAATATTAAAATCGACGAAGGGGATTAAATCTATTTTATTCAACACTAATGCATCTATATTTTGATACATTTGTGGATATTTATAAGGTTTGTCATCCCCCTCAGGAATTGATGAAATTAGAACATTTTTATGTGTACCTAGCTGGAAGCTACTGGGACAAATCAGGTTACCTACATTCTCAACTATCAATAAATCGATATCAACCAAATCCAACTGGTTTAATGCATTAGATACCATAACAGCATTTAAATGACATTGGCCTCCAGTGTTTACTTGAACAGCCTGCTGCGCACCCGCATTTGCTGCTCGGTCTGCATCAATACTTGTAGCAACATCTCCATCAATTACCGCAATTTTGTATGTATTCTTTAAATTATCAAGTGTTGCTTCAATCAAAGAAGTCTTGCCAGCTCCTGGGGAAGCCATAAAATTCATCCCAATTACATTAGAATTGTCAAGTCTAGCTCTATTTTGTAGAGCGATTTGATCATTTGAATTTAAGATATTCTCTACAATTGAAATTTTACTTTTCGGATTGGCCATAAGTTTTTACTCAATATCAATTGAATCAAGATAAAATTCTTTGCCTTTTATTATTTCTACTTGGTTGCTCTGACAATTGGGACAGGTAAATTGGTTTTCAGACAATGGGAAACTGTAATTACATAATTTACACATAAATTCAGCTGGTATTCTTGTAAATCTTAATTCTGCACCTTCGGCAATTGTGTCTTTTGAAATGATATCCCAATAGAATTGTATGGATTCGTCTATAAATGAGGTTAACTGACCAATAACAACATAAATATTTAAAATTTTCGATGCATTTTCTCGATTGGCATACTTCAAAGAGATCTCTAAAATATTCTGCGATACTGGAAGTTCATGCATTTTTGATAATTATTTTAATAAAATATACCAATTATGTCGGAATAATCACAGTGAAGAGTGTCATCTAATTTATATGCCTTAACGCAATTTGAGGATTAAAAAGAAATATTTATTAAGGAACAATTGGAATTTCAAATGTACTAAAAAAGCAAAGGAGGATCAATCTATCTCAGATCATTTTGAGGGATTAATTTCTATTAAGGACTGTGTTGAAGCCAAGAAAATCAAAGTCATTATTATGGCGGAAGCAATGCACCAGGCGCACGTCGCACCAATCACAAACGGTTCGATGAATGTCAGATATATGGAGAATAGAATACCAATCAATGCCATTAACCAAACAGAGATCGAGCTAAATCTTCGTATTGATTTGGGTCCAAATGTTTCTAAAAACCACATAATCAGGATAGAAAAATAGCCAACTACACCAATTAAGCCGATCGGAACTATTCCAAACAAATATGCATAAGGACTTTCCTGAACAGTATTGCAGTCGCCAACAGGACCACACACCGCCTCGGATCTTGTAAATTCAATGTAACTTAAATAAACCGCGATAAAAAGACCGGCAACTGTGAGCAACGGAATTGTCCATTTTGGAAACTGTAATGGTTTGATTGTCGCATCCGTGACATAAGTTATCCCCCCATAAATTACTCCAATTACCATCAGAAACAATACAATAACAGCTAATGAATTTCCACCCACATCCTGGTTAAATTTCAATAGAATTTTTGAATAGAAATCAACAGATTCATTTGAAGTAGTATATCGATAGTCATCTGTATTATTTTCAGAATTAAGCGCCATAGAATT
>JBJYWI010000011.1:0-3459 GCA_046259385.1 Anaerolineales bacterium | reverse complement strand
GGCCCGAGGATAGGAACACCATACACTGGCTTGAGAACAGAGGAACGATTCCGGCAGTGGAAATTTCGGTCGATATAGTCAAGCAAGAGTAAGCTCAGATCCACTCAGCTACCGAAGTTAGACATCTGTTTTGACGATTGGCGATCGGGTTGGTGGCGGGCGGATGACGCCCAGACGTTGGTTCAATAATGAACATACCCCTATACCAAACACCACCCGGGCATCACCGATGATGAACTGCAAGCAGTGGTACAACGGTTGAACCTTTGAACAGCAAAAATATACGGATTTCTGTTATCAGTGCTATGGTACTAATTTCGCTTGATCTTTCTCCAGGGTGGATTTTTTTTACTTAATGTAACCTTTCAAAGGTGAAATTTTTTATATTCATGGGGGAAAAATGATCGGATCAGTCCAGTGCTGAACGGAACCAACAATCGATTTGGTGTAGGCGCAGTGGCAGTTTCGATTTACTCCGGTAAAAATGGTGTAGACCAGCTTCTTCCGTTCTGAGCGATCAAAATTTGAGCCGCTTCTGGTCCCCAGGTGCCGGCTGAATAATTCGGGAAATCCTCTGGCAGAACAGCTTCCCAGCCTTCAAGTACAGGTGTTATCACTTTCCAGGCAGCTTCAACCTGATCTGCGCGCATAAATAGCGTCGCATCTCCCACCATAGCGTCTAATAAAAGAGTCTCATAGGCTTCTGGTGGAGTAGTCTGAAAAGCTTCCTTATAAGTAAAGCGCATGTCCACCGGTCCCAATCGGACCTTAGGTCCTGGTCTCTTTGCCTGGAATCTAAGTAAAATGCCCTCATCCGGCTGGATATGGATCACCAATCGATTCGGCTGCCAGTCCCCTATAGCTGTTGAGGGGAAAGATTGATGAGGAACAGGGTGGAACTGGATAGAAACCTCCGAATTCCTCATAGGCAGTCTTTTTCCTGTCCGCAAATAGAAGGGGACATCCTGCCAGCGCCAATTGTCCACAAATAATTTCAGCGCAGTAAAAGTTTCTGTTTTTGATTTATTGTCCACACCTGGTTCACTGCGATAATCAAGCACGCGCTCACCCTTCATCCAGCCTTTATCATATTGCCCGCGTACAGCATAATTATGCACGTCTTCCTGGGGTATCCGACGTATGGCGTGCAAAACGTCCACCTTTCGATTCCGAATTTCTTCATCTTCAAAAGAAACCGGGGGTTCCATGGCAACCAAACACAAAACCTGCAACAGGTGATTTTGAACCATGTCGCGCAGTGCTCCAGAATTATCATAATAACCACCGCGATGTTCAACACCGACCTGCTCGGCCATGGTAATTTGAACATGGTCGATGTATCGTCGATCCCAAATAGGTTCAAACAGCGCGTTTGCAAAGCGGAAAGCCAGGATGTTTTGGACAGTCTCCTTTCCAAGATAATGGTCAATCCGATAGATCTGCGACTCTTCAAAAACGGAGGAAAGCATCTTATTTAATACTTTTGCCGAAGCCAGATCCCTGCCAAACGGTTTTTCCAGCACAATCCTGGTTGTTCTCCGGGCTCGCGCCAGTCCTGTTTTTCCTAATTGTTGGACAATGGTTTCAACCATGGACGGTGGGGTGGCCTGGTAAAAAATCCAGTTTGCCTGGCAATTCCATTCATCATTTTTCTTTTCGAGCAATTCTTCAAGTTTGGTATATGTGGTCGGGTCGGTGAAATCCGCAGAGATATACATCAAATCGGATGAAAACTCGTTCCAATCTTCATCTTTTGATTTACCGCGGCGCGAGAATTGATCAATACCCTGGCGTAAATGCTTGCGAAATTCTTGATCATCCATTTCTTTCACATCGATCCCGAAAATCGCAAAGCAGTCTGGCAACAGGTCGTCCAGATATAAATTGAAAAGCGCAGGGATTAATTTACGCCAGGTAAGATCGCCTCCTGCGCCAAAAATTACCAAAAAGGTGTGTTCGGGTTGGTCAATATTGGTCATGTTAACTTCTCCTCTCAACTCCACCGGGTATGAAATACACCTTTTTCATCAATTCGTTCGTAGGTGTGGGAGCCGAAATAATCGCGCTGGGCTTGAATTAAGTTGGCTGGCAACCATACGCTTCGAAACCCATCCAGATAAGCAAGAGAAACACTGAAGCCAGGAACCGGGATTTTCATTTCTACAGCGGATTTAATGATAGTTTCCAGATCCTTCCGGCGTTTAAGCACCTCCTTGCCCAGGTCAGGATCAAGCAATAAACTGGAAAGCCCAGGTGTTTTTTTGAATGTGGAACGAATTTCTTCCAGAAGCGCCGAGCGGATAATACAGCCACCTCTCCAGATAGCGGCGATACCCTGAAGGCCCAGACCATAGTTGTAGAACCCGGAGGCAACATGAAGCTGGTTGAATCCCTGTGCATAAACAAGAATGAACCCCGCATAAAGCGCACCCCGCAAATGGTCGACAAATCCCGATCGCTCACCGCTGTATTGAGTGATATTCTCCCCTAATAGGCGGTTTGCCTTCTGGCGTTCTGATTTTTTCGCAGACAGGTTACGCATCGCCACAGCAATATCAATGGTTGGAACCGGCACCTGCAGGTCCATAGCGTCCTGTGAAGTCCACATGCCGGTCCCCTTCTGTTTGGCTTCATCAAGTATGACATCAATCAGGCGAGCTCCTGTTTTTTCATCCAGCTCTTCGAATATCGCCCCGCTGATCTCCACCAGATAAGCTTCTAATTCAGCTTGGTTCCAGAGGGAAAAAACCTCGTGAATCTCTTCATCATTTAAACCAAGTCCGCGTTTCATCAGGTCGTAAGTTTCGGCGATCAACTGCATAATGCCGTATTCAATCCCATTGTGAACCATCTTTACATAGTGCCCGGCTGATCCGGGACCAAGGTAAGTAACGCAGGGCTCACTGCCAATTTTCGCGGCTACAGCCTGGAAAATTTCCGCAACACGCTCGTAAGCTTCCGGTGTACCGCCAGGCATCATGCTGGGTCCAGAGCGTGCCCCTTTTTCACCTCCTGATATTCCCACACCAAGGTAAAGGATTCCCTTTTCTGCTAAGGACCGTGCTCTCAGGTCAGTATCCTTGTAATGCGAATTGCCACCGTCAATGATCATGTCCCCTTTTTTTAGGTGCGGAAGTAGATCGCGGATCACATTATCAACCGGTGCTCCGGCTGGAACAAGCATCATGATATTGCGCGGTTCCTTCAAAAAGGCAAGAAATTCTTCCAAGCTGTCAACCCCGCGAATTTGTTTGCCTCCTGCCTCTTGGTTCAATCGAGCTACCATGGCTTTATCTTTATCGTAACCGATTACAGAAAACCCGTGTTCTGCAATATTTAAAACCAGGTTACGACCCATTACTCCAAGTCCGATCATGCCGAATTGATGTAATTTTCTTTCCACTACAGCCTCCTATTATCTATTGGCCTAAGGTTCCAGTATCACAATAGCAGCCCAAA
>JBJYWI010000010.1:0-5142 GCA_046259385.1 Anaerolineales bacterium | reverse complement strand
TCATATCATTACAATAATCATAACGTAACGCCCACCTATAATTATACAGATAATGAATAATTATAAGCATTTATAAATGAAACAGAAATCGATTTAATCGTTTGTGTTCTTAAATTCATGCAAGCTTGTGTTTCAGTTTTGATAAATTATATACAGGTTGCCGCGTGGAGGGCTTAGTAATTTGGAATTCAATCAATACACGAATTGTATCAATGTCATTTTAGAGTGTGTTTTGATTTGTTATTTCGGAATGGTATTTTATTATGATTTCAAGTTTAGAAAAATTTATAATGTAACAATAGTTATTGGAATAATAATTGGAATGATTTATGGAATTTGGATAAATGGTTGGTTAAACACCGCTGTTGGTGGGGGAATCGGATTTGTGTTAATGTTGATTGTTTATGCAATTGGGATAAAACTGATGCCTTATATTGCTCTAAGGCGCGGCGTTTATTTACATAATAAAGCTCTTTATCCAAATGATATTCTATTGGGTTTAATCTCCGGTCTGTTTTTAGGCAGAAGGTCAATTATTTCAGGATTATTTTTCTCTTTACTTTTTCTCGCTGCGGTCAGCCTTATTTATTCGTCTTCCAAAATAATCAAAAAAGAATACCATCCTGACTTATCATTGCCAATCAGCCCATTTATTATTATGGGATCTATTTTTGTTAATTATCTTCCAATTATTCAAGGATTTGTTTGGTAAAAAGCAACATCCAAATTCTCACTTCAAAGAAGACATCAAGTTATGCAATTTATTTTATATTACTAATTGTGGCTAAACTGTTGCGGGACTTTCTTTCCTTCTAAACCAATTCTGCCATTCGTGGTTCTCCCATATCACGAGAAGTGTAGCTGCTATAAAAATGGAGGAATAAGTTCCACAAAATAACCCGATAAGCATTGTCCATGAGAATGGTTGGAGAGTAACTCCACCAAACAACGCTAGTGCTAAAAGCATAAACTCAACAGTCATAAGTTGAGTATTTATTGACCGCTGGAGAGTTTGAACTATGGAATGGTTTACTAGAGTTTCATATGGAAGTCGGCGATAAATACTTGAGTTTTCACGAATCCTGTCAAATACCACAATTTTATCCTGGACAGAGAATCCAATCACGGTTAATAGAGCAGTGAGAAACAGGGCATCAATTTGCCATCCCCATAGGTAACTCCCAATTGCTGTAATACTGATTACGACCAACACATCATGAAACATAGCGATAATCGCACAAATTCCGTAACGAAAAGCATTGGGTATTCCGCGAAATGCAAAGGTAATATACAGAACGACAACAAATGCTGCAACACCAACTGCAAGCGCGGCTCTCTGGGTTACTTCTCGCCCAACGGTTGGTCCAACGCTTTCAATTCGTAGGATTGTTACATCAGCGTCGAATTTTTTCTTCATTTCTTCAATAATCTTTCCTGGGACATCCTCAGCGAGAAGGGAAGAGCGAGACACAAATGTCCCTTGGCTGGTAGTCTGAACTTTTACATCATCAATTCCAATTTCCTTGTATAGTAGGACAATATCCGCGGGCTGCGGTTCCTGACCGTTTGAAAGTTTTATTTCAATTAAAGTACCTCCAGTGAAATCAATAGCAAGAGGTAATTCTCCATTGACAGCCATTACAACTCCCAGAATCAAACCAGGAAGAATGATTGCCAATGAAACAATAAAAAAGATATAGCGTTTTCCGATGATATCTATGTTCATATTGGTTCCCTGTTAAATTCCATACCACTTAACAAAGTTCTTGGGTTTAAAAGTATTAATTGCTAGATTAAGTAAAGCTCTTGTTATCACCAGAGCTGTGAATAAGCTTACAATAACTCCCAGCGCTAATGTAAGAGAAAAGCCTTTAACGATTGTAGCGCCGAATGTACTGCCAAACCAGAACAAAATCGCACACGTAATCAGAGTTGCGATATTTGAATCCCTTATAGAAGGCCAGGCCCTTTTCCAGCCAAGTAACAATGATTGTTGGATTGGTTTTCCACTTCTCAATTCTTCCTTGAACCGTTCAAAGATTAGAATATTTGCATCAAGCGCCGCACCTGTACTTAATAAAAATCCTGCAACACCTGGAAGCGTTAATGTTATGGGGATGAAGCGGAACAAAGCAAACGCGAAAATTGCATAAAGAATAATCGCAACATCAGCTACTAATCCTGGTAGGCGGTAATACAAACCCATAAAGAGAATAACGATTGTAAAACCAACTACTCCGGCAATTAAACTTTTCTGTAGAGAATCCTGCCCAAGGGTTGGGCCGACTGTTCTTGTTTCAACAATTTTTAACGGTATTGGGAGTGAACCATATCTAAGTTGTATAGCCAAGGCATTTGAGGTGTCGTAATCAAAATTTCCGGTAATTACCCCTCGGCCATCTGTAATAGGTTCGTTGATGACAGGTGCTGATATAACCTTATTATCCAGAATAATTGCGAGTGATTCTCCGACATTTTGAGATGTAAAGTCGCGAAATATATTCGAGCCATTTGGAGTCAGTTCAAACGCGACCTGATACTCACCTGTCTGGCTTGTAACTACCTGGACTGATTTCAAATCTGCTCCAGTCATGACGGTATGATAAACCCTATTCGATAAGGATGATAAATCAATCTCAGAACCCACGCCTATATCCGCAGGTGTTTCAACGGATGGTACGAGGTTATTATCTTGTCCGAAATCTGTCTGAATTTCCTGATTTGTTAGTGAATAGACTTCTTGTGGTGAAAGACCAGAAAAATCCACAAATTCTAAAAGACCTGTTTGTTTGAGTGTTGCCAGCGCGCTCTCTGGATCGGTCTCGCCAGGTAATTCAACAACAATTCTCCTATCTCCTGCTTGCTGTACCACCGCTTCTGTTACTCCCAGTCCATTGACCCGATTCTCAACAATTCTTGTTGCGGTTCTCATGGCCTCGGGTTCAATTGCTGTATTTTCTGGTAGATCAGCTTCGAGCAATGCCTGGACGCCACCAACAAGATCTAATCCTAACCTTGTTTCAATTTCCTTTTGAAAACCAGCGATATTAATTCCTGGATTGTTAGGCCAAATAATCCAGATAGCAATAACTACTGCAATTATTATTGGAATTAAATATTTATAGTCACTTCTCATCATCCTGATTTAAACCTCCAAAGCCAAACAAATACCAGCCTAAGGCTGGCACCAGGAATTATACTCCTGATTAATTACGGTGTCTATTCTAGGATTGTTGCTGTATTCCCTCTATTGCCTGTGCAAATACTTCATCTGAACTTAATTTGTTGGTATCAATATAAATATCTGCATGGTTTCTCGCATGACATAGCCTTTCGATCTGTGTTTGATATTCATTTCTGGACCATTTGAGTCGTTTTCGAATGATTGTATTTTCATACGAGACTTCCAAATAAATAAGTAAGGAAGGTTTCGAAATACGCTCCCACATGTCCTTCACATATGAATGTTCCTGAGCGATATGCCTTGCGCAATAACCTTTTTCTTCAAGATTATTTATTAGGGTTGTTTTCCCAGCAGCACAAGGTCCAACCACACCAATAGTAATGTCTTTCGCCATTTAGTTACCTAAAGGCAGTCTGACTGACATACGGCGAACTTCATCTCCAGAAGGTGCTTCAACCTTAACTACCACAATGCTGATATCATCGGCGGGACGTCCTTTATCCAGTTTTAGGGCATATTTCAAAAGACAATCAGCTATCTCCTTGGAAGAAATATTCTCAGTTTTCGTGAGATCGTTTATATACGAAACGACATCAAATTTCTCGCCGTATCTTGTGCCGCAATGGACTAATCCATCTGAGTACACAATTCCGGTAATCCCGGTTTTTAAAGATATCTCAGTTATGTTAGGTCGGGTACCACGATAAATACCAATAGGATCAACATGTTCATTCAATAACTGAGTATTGCCATCAACAAGAAGTGCTGGAGCAGGGTTATTTCTGGTAATTACCATTGTTTTTGATTGATTGTCAACGGAAATAATATTTAATGCCGCTGACACTCTTCCTCCTCTTTCTGTAAAGAGACTGTCAGAAGCAGCCCTTGCTGCCGCGCCATCTCTTACCCCTTCTGCAAGAAGGGTGATAACTTTGCGAACCACAAATGTTGAAACCCATTTTGCCCCCTTTCCTGAACTCTGTCCATCAGCCAGCACCACTGAGACACCACCCTGCGGTCGTTCGGTAACTTCCACTGTATCTCCACTTGCAGAAGTTGCATATTTCTTAATTTTTGAGACTGAGATATGAACGTCGAACTTCATTTTCTTTATTTCTTTATTTTTAATTTTTGTTTTTAGTTGCAAGAATTAATGGTAGATCGCTTTTCTCCAAAATTATCCGCTTTACCCTTACATCAAATCCCGTCAATGAAAATGAATTATTGAATTCAGAGGACCAATCAGGTGCCTGACCGGTGATTCGAAATAGCCATGCTAAAAATCTTCGATACCACTCATTACCTATTATCCATGCATAAGGCAATAAAACCATCTCTCCTTCATCTACGAGTATTCTTGATATTTCATGTAATGTTCTAGTATCAATTATATATTCAGAAGGGAAAGTAGATACGACCTGATCAAAAGACTTTGTTCTGAAAGGTAATTTTTGAGCTACTGCGGTAATAAAATTGTAGTTCAGTCCGCTTCTTATACAGCGGGACTTTGCTATTTTCCCCATCTGTGGACTTTGATCTATTCCTGTGATGTTTTTGCCGTCAAATGATAATGATTCTGACAATATTCCAGTACCATGACCGAGTTCTAAGATTTTTTTACCGTTAAGATAAGGTTTTATTGATAAAACCCATTCATTCCATGTTCCTAATGACACTATATACGCAACAAAATCGTAAAGAAATGCGAAGCGATTATAAAGTAAATAAAAAAAGTATCTTAATATATCTGCAATGATCGTTTGATGGAGAGGTAAATTTTCTTTATGCATTTGTTGCAAGCTGTCCGCAACCAGCATTGATGTCTATTCCCCGCCGTCGACGTATTGTGCAGGGAATTTGATTGGATTCGAGTACCTTCTTAAACGATATTGTTTTTTGATTTGTTGAAGGTTTTGCCTGATAATTGGATATTGGGTTCAGCTGGATAAGGTTCACAT
>JBJYWI010000009.1:0-6017 GCA_046259385.1 Anaerolineales bacterium | reverse complement strand
GGTTACTGAAGCTGAAATTGGTACAAATGCATTTGGTTTAGCGTTGATTGAAAGATTTCCGGTAAGCGTTATTGGAGAGGAGCATTATCTAAAACGTTTTCATGGATTGGCGGAATCTGCTGCACCAGTTTTTGATTTGACCGGGCGCCTTTTAGGCTTGATAGGGTTCATAACAGAATCTGATAGATACTACCCGCATTCGTTAGGCATGGTTGTTGCTGGAGCTCGAGCGATAGAAAACCAGATTCAATCTGATAGATTACTGGCTGAGCAAAACAGCCGTTTAGATGAGCTTGATGCTATTTTGAATGTAAATTCAGAAGCTGTATTTGTATGGAATTCAGAACGAATTTTGATGCACATGAATCCTGCTGCATCTGCATTGTTGAACCTGCAGCAAGATACTTTATTAGGGCGACATATCGGTGAATTTATAAATTACCCTTCATTTATTCGAGAAGCAGTTGATAGGCGGGAATCTTTAACAGACGTCGAGGTAAAAATTGAGGTAAATGGGCGTCCTTTAAATTGCCTGATTAATATGCGCTATGTATTATCTGACAATGACCTCAAATGGATAATCCTTACAGCCAGAGAAGAGAAAGAAATCCATCGATTAATGCATAGACAGATGGGAACCCAGGCAATCTTTACACTTGCGGATTTACCTGGCGAATCAGATCAAATGAAACGTGTGCGGAGGTTTATAAAAAATGCCGCCCCATCGGAGGCGAGTATTCTTATCAGAGGAGAAAGCGGGGTAGGAAAGACACCAACAGCCAGCGCCATTCATATTGAGAGCCGCTATAAAGAAGGACCCTTTCTGGTTTATTCATGTTCTTCTGTTCCCAGCGAAATATCTGTGCAGGAACTGCTCGGATTTGAAGAAGGTCTTTCAGAGAAAATGCCTAGTGGGCGTCCAAGCAAATTTGAACTTGCAGATGGCGGGACAATGTATTTTCAGGATGTGGAAGCATTACCTTTAGAAGCCCAGGGGGTATTGCTAAATGTGATCGACTTGGGAATTGTACAGCGTTTGGGCAGCAAAAGACCTATAGAAGTAAATGTCCGCATTGTCGCCTCCACTTCTGCAGATATAGAAACCAGAATTTCTCAGGGGAATTTTCGGGCGGATCTTTTTTATCGCCTTAGCGCGATGGAAATTCGTTTACCTGCCTTAAGAGACCGCCCGCAAGATATCCCTATCCTGCTTGAAAGAATAATTAAGCGGATTTCCAATCAAATACATCGCGATCTCCAGTACGAAGAAAGCCTTCCTGAGGTTTTGGCACAATACTCATGGCCTGGAAATATCCGCGAATTGGAGGCTGTTGTTGGACGCGCAGCAGTTCAGGCAGGATTTTCAGGGCGCATTACAGAAGATCACCTCCCAGATTATGTACTCCACCAACCCGGATTAATTCATGCGCCGGGTTTTCCAAGAAAAATTAAAACCATGAAAGAAGTGGAGCGGGACAATTTGATAAATACAGCCCGTTTATGCAACGGGAATGTTTCTGCAATGGCGCGATATTTGGGTATTGGTCGGACGACTATTTGGCGGAAATTATCCACATTTGATATAAATATTGAAGAATTCAGAAATACAAAACGCAATAATTCCATCGCAACTTAATCAGTTTCATATTAGGGTAAATATAACCAGCAACTGTTTCATAATGAAACAATACATGGGTTTTATTTGACTTAAGCAGATAATCAGGTAGAATTTTACTTGTATGCTTAATGATGCCATACTTGGATGTTTCTATGCCAATCAAAAACAGTTTCATGTTTGTCATGTCACTTATGTGGTATGGAATATTGCTATCAGAGGTGTCTTCCGCCATTGAGAAAAATTAATCTCATTGGCGGTTTTTATTTCGGGTGAATTTTGCCTGGAATTGTCGTCAACATAAAGATTTTCACATATTAGGAAAGGAGGTGATATATCGAAAAAACAGGAATGTAAATCCAAGGACTTGATTATTAGCTATTTATCAACTAATCAAAGGAGAATGTTAAAAATGAGAAAAGGTTTGTTTGGCGAATTGATGGCCGAATTCTTCGGCACTTTCCTGCTTATATTGGGCGGTGATGGTGTTGTGGCAAATGTGGGATTAGCGCCACGCCTGGAATCTGCAGGTTACGACTGGAATGTCATAGTATGGGGATGGGGTCTCTCGGTCATGGTGGCGGTTTATGTTGCTGGCGGTGTCAGCGGAGCACATATTAACCCTGCAGTAACATTTGCGCTAGCGGTTAAGAGAGGCTTTCCATGGGGTAAAGTCCTGCCTTACTTTGTTGCACAAATTTTAGGCGCGTTTGTGGGCGCTGCGGGAGTTTATCTTACCCACCTGGATGGTTTGGTGGCAGCGGGAATGCCGAATGTTTGGTGCACAGGACCAGGTTCCACTTTCGGACAAGCCTGGTGGGGGGCAGCAGGTTCGTATGCGGCAGGTGCGGTGGGGTCATACTCACTGCTGGTGGCATTCTTTGCTGAGGTCTTCGGCACCATGGTACTGATGCTCGGCATCGTAGGTTGGGGTGACACCGGTGGCAACAAAGCGGGCTTCCTGGGTGCATTCATCGTCGGTCTGGTGGTCGTAATGGTTGGTTTGACCCTTGGCGGTCCCAGTGGATACGCGATCAACCCCGCCCGTGACTTTGGGCCAAGGTTATTTGGTACCCTGGTTGGAACAACGGGATTGTTCAGTGGGTTGTACTGGCTTGTTGCACCAATCATCGGACCACTAATTGGCGGTCCCCTGGGTGTAATCTTGTATGATATCTTTATTACACCTTACCTGAGTCAAAAACCTGAAGAACCTGTAGGTGACGTAGAAAGCAGCTAAAAGAAATTTTGTATTCAAAGGGTCAACACCATTAAAGGTGTTGACCCTGTTTATCAAAACTTTGAGAGGTAATATATGAAAAAATTAATTAATGATCCTGAAGAAGTGGTAAAGGAAGAACTTGAGGGTGTAGCTATTGCTCATCCTGATCTGGTAAAAGTCCACTTTGACCCCAATTTTGTAGTCCGTGCGGATGCACCTATTAAGGGAAAGGTAGGCGTGATTTCTGGCGGCGGTTCTGGGCATGAACCGATGCACGGCGGATTCGTAGGTGTGGGAATGCTGGACGCAGCCTGCCCGGGCGCGGTGTTTACCTCACCCACACCGGATCAGATGCTGGAAGCCACGAAAGCAGTTAACGGTGGGGCGGGAGTCCTGCACATTGTCAAGAATTACACGGGCGACATTATGAATTTTGAGATGGCTGCCGACCTGGCACGCGCAGAAGGAATTGAAGTTGAAGCCGTTGTAACAGATGATGATGTGGCAGTACAGGACAGTCTTTATACAGCCGGACGGCGCGGTGTTGGTAGCACGGTTCTGGCTGAGAAAGTTTGCGGCGCTGCGGCTGAAGAAGGCCGCTCGTTGCAAGAAGTGACAGATGTATGCAAAAAGGTTAAAAATTGGGGGCGAAGCATGGGAATGGCATTGACCTCATGCACTGTTCCGCATGCTGGGAAACCGACTTTTGACCTGCCTGAGGATGAGATGGAGATCGGGATTGGAATCCACGGTGAGCCCGGGCGTGAGAGAATGAAAATTAAACCGGCTGACGAAATCACCGCAATGCTCATGGAACCCATTCTCAATGATATTCCATTTAAAGCTGGTGAGGAAGTTTTGTTATTTGTAAACAGTATGGGCGGTTCACCTCTTATTGAGCTGTACATTGTGTACCGGAAAGCGCATGAAATTGCTGAGAAACACGGTCTTAAGGTCGTCCGTAATTTGATTGGCCCTTACATCACAAGCCTTGAAATGGCGGGCTGCTCGATCACCGTGCTCAAGATGGATGAAGATCTGAAGAAGCTTTGGGATGCGCCTGTCAACACACCCGGTTTGCGTTGGGGTGTATAATTCAATAATCCCGGAGGGCTGTTTATACACAGCCCTCCTTGTCAATGGAGCATTATATGTCAATCTCACGTGATGAATTCTTGGAATGGATAAAAAATTGCGCAGCTATTCTAAAAGAAAACAGAGAGTATTTGATTGATCTGGATTCCGCAATTGGCGATGGAGATCACGGAGCCAATATGGACCGTGGTTTCAGAGCTGTTATGTCAAAGATGAATGAAGTCGAAGATAAGGATATCGGAACAATCGCAAAAACCGTCGGAATGACGTTGCTATCGACAGTTGGCGGAGCCGGCGGCCCGCTTTACGGTACGTTTTATCTTCAGATTGGAATGAAGTCCGCCGGGATGATGGAATTGAAACTCGAAGACTGGGCGACTGCCTTGGAAGCAGCTGTTGACGGTGTTGTGATGCGAGGTAAAGCCGAATTAGGCGATAAGACTATGGTTGATGCATTAACACCAGCTGTTGTTTCATTGAAGGAATCACTCAACGGTAGTGTTCCTATAGGAGATGCGTTGGAAAAATCCGCCGATGCAGCCAAGCAGGGCATGGTTGACACTATCCCTCTAGTTGCCAAGAAGGGACGCGCAAGCTACCTGGGAGAACGAAGCGCTGGTCACCAAGACCCAGGAGCGACTTCTTCATATTTGATTTTACAAGTCGCTGCCGACACGTGGGGTGACAATTAAAAAAATGAATCTAAATATTATAAGAATGGAGGATAAAAATGGCTAAGTATTCAGCAGCAGTAGATCAGGGAACTACCAGCACCAGGTGCATGATTTTTGACCACTCTGGCGGAGTAGTCGCTATAGACCAGATGGAACATGAGCAGATATATCCAAAACCTGGTTGGGTAGAACATGATCCAATGGAGATCTGGGCTCGCACACAGGATGTAGTAAAGAATTGTGTGGCAAAAGCTGGAGCCAAACCCGGGGATATCGCAGCAGTTGGTGTAACCAACCAGCGCGAGACCACGATTGTTTGGAATCCCAAAACCGGTGAGCCCTACCACAATGCTATCGTCTGGCAGGACACACGAACAGATAAAATCTGTAATATGCTGGCTGAGGATGGCGGACAGGACCGGTTCCGACCAAAAGTAGGACTGCCTTTGGCGACTTACTTCTCGGGACCGAAAATTAAATGGATCCTGGACAATGTTGAAGGGGTGCGAGCGGCAGCTGAGAAGGGCGAAGCAGTATTCGGCAACATCGATACATGGGTTATTTGGTGGCTGACTGGTGGACCTGATGGAGGAGCGCATGTAACGGATGTATCGAATGCCTCCCGAACGATGTTAATGAACCTGGAAACACTGGATTGGGATAATGAAATTCTCAGCATAATGGGTATTCCACGTCAGATGTTGCCCAGAGTTGTTCCATCCAGCGATCCGGATATTTGGGGAACAACACCAGCCAGTGGACCATTTGGTGATTCAATCCCGGTATGCGGCGACCTTGGAGACCAGCAGGCTGCGCTCTTCGGCCAAGCTTGTTATGACACTGGTGAGGCAAAGAATACGTACGGCACTGGCTGCTTTATGCTGCTCAATACCGGTACGTCGCCTATTCCATCGAAAAGTGGACTCCTGACCACTCTCGGTTACAAAATTGGAAAAGATCCCGCGGTATATTGTCTCGAGGGATCAATCGCTATCACAGGCGCGCTTGTCCAATGGTTACGTGATAACCTGAATTTCTTTGAGAAATCAAGCGAAGTTGAGGATTTTGCGAATAAGGTCGATGATGCGGGAGGAATTTACTTTGTACCAGCATTCTCTGGTCTATTTGCACCGTACTGGAAATCAGATGCACGCGGTGTGATTGTTGGGATGACCCGCTATGTGAATAAATATCACGTTTCTCGTGCTGCTTTAGAGGCTACGGCATATCAGACACGTGAGGTGCTGGATGCCATGAATAAGGATTCCGGTGTAGCATTGAAGGCTCTAAAGGTTGACGGAGGCATGGTCTACAATGAGACATTAATGCAGTTCCAGGCTGATATCCTTGGTGTACCAGTGGTACGACCGAAAGTGGCGGAGACAACCGCGCTTGGCGCTTCCTATGCTGC
>JBJYWI010000008.1:0-3565 GCA_046259385.1 Anaerolineales bacterium | reverse complement strand
TCACGGTAGTGAACGCCGCAGACACCGGGCCCTCGATTAAATCCAAAAATGCAGGGGGGATCTTCGCTAGCATGACACCAATACCCTAATCCGTTTTTGATACCCGCAATTATTGGTCACTTTTTTTAAACCGCTACCTTTCATCCGAACATGTGTGGGTAAAAAGTCGTAATAATCCTTTTCATTAGGAATTTATGCAGGAGAATCTGCCTTCACGATTCGATAAAATTGAGCCAGGATATTATCTAACAATTTCAAATCAGTAAACGAATTGGCTCTTAAGAATCAGAAAAATCTTTTTCCACATTAATATTATATAGTACTGTAGAAGCCAAAAGAAATACTATCGGAAAATTAGCTTGCTTGACGCAGATAAGTGGTTGGGTTAGCATCAGTCCTGCGCCAACAATGCAATAATTTAAAGAATTTTATTCAAAAAACCATCATGTTCATAATTCCTTTTTATTTCCTTCATAATTTCCACACAATCTCCTGATATAGTACTCCCGGAGGGTTTATCGATAGGGAATCCAATGGCAAAAACAATCCTGCTTATTGATGATGAAATCCAGCTTTTGTCTCTTCTGAGCGATGTGCTCACCAAAGAAGGTTACCGGGTGATCAGCGCCCGAAACGGACAGGAAGCGATATATTCCGCCCGCCAAGGAAAACCCGACCTGATTATCCTGGACATCATGATGCCCGAAATGGACGGTTACGAATTTATCCGCCAGCACCGCCGTGAGCGTGATACCCCTATCATTCTGCTCACCGCGAAAGTAGAGGAAGAAGAAAAAGTGCTCGGTTTGCGAATGGGGGCGGATGATTACATCACAAAACCATTCAGCCCGCGTGAACTGGTCGCCCGGATCGAAGCGCTTTTACGCCGGTCAAAAAGCGGGTTAGAGAAAACCCGCAACCTGAGAGTCGCCGGGCTTCTTCTGGATTTCCAGAGCCGCCGGGTTGCAGTGGATGAAAAGCCTGTCGAACTGACCCGCTCCGAGTTTGACCTGCTGGCGGTATTGATGGCTTCTCCAGGGCGGGTCTTCTCCCGGGAAGAGCTGCTTGAAAAAATGCAGGGCGGGTATGTCCAGGGCTATGAGCGCACGATTGACGTCCATATCAAAAATCTGAGAGCGAAGATAGAAGCTGACCCTCACAATCCCCGCTACATTGAAACCGTATATGGAGTCGGATACCGACTGGCAAGCGCTTATCCTGACTGAAAATGATGTTCCGCTCTCTAACCTTCAAATACACGATTGCATTTGCCGCCGCTAGTCTGCTCGCCATCTTATTTGTGGCGGTTTTCGCTAGCCAGATCACACAAAGGAGTTTCAGGAATTATCTCAACACCCAGAGAGAAAGCCTGCTAATTGAAGAACTGGCTAATTTATACCGCTCAAACGGCGGTTGGCAGGAGATCAGGCCGCCCACCCTCGGAGAGATAATCTCAGCTTCAACCGCAAGTATTTCTCCGCGAAACGTAGCCGTGATCGATTCAAACGGCAGGGTGCTGTTCCCGAGCAGGACGATCCCGCTTGGAAGGACAGTACCGCGCCGTTTGATCCTTCAGGGTATTCCAATTGAGGTGGATGGCGTGACTGTTGGCACGCTGATCACCCCAACTACCAGGCTGGCAACCCTGAACCAGATCGCTGCCAGGTTTACAAGGCAGATTAACCTGGCACTGGTCTGGGGAGGCTTGATCGCGCTGGGTATTTCGGTGGGGTTGGGCTATTTCCTTTCCATGCGCTTGACAAGCCAGCTGGAAGAGCTGACAAATGCAATTCAATCAGTTGCGGCGGGTGAGCTGAGCTCCAAAGTTCCAGTTGAAACAAACGATGAAGTGGGCCGGTTAGCCGCTGCTTTTAACCAGATGAGCGATGAGCTGGAGCGCTCGCGAGAACTGCGCCGCCAGATGACAGCCGACATTGCTCACGAGCTGCGCACCCCCCTCAGCATTATCCTCGGGCGGGCGGAGACCTTAGCTGAAGGCATGCTGGAGCCATCTCCCCAGATTTACCGGGTGATCTACCAGGAAGCCAGGCGTATCAACCGCCTGGTGGAAGACCTGCGCCTGCTCTCATTGACTGACGCCGGTGAATTAAAACTTGAACGGCGACCAGCTTCAATTGAGATTCTTCTGGCCTCCTGCGCAGAAACATTTTCAGAACCTGCTTCCAGAAAGAACATCAACATTAATATCAACCTCGACCAATGCCCATCGGAAGTAATCCTGGATCCGGACCGGATCAAGCAGGTCCTGGATAATCTGGTCAGCAATGCAATCCGCTACACCCCTGAAAGCGGATCGATCACCCTCATGGCTGCTGGGGGTGAAAGATCGGTGGAAATGAGCGTCTCAAACACAGGTCCGGGTATCCCTCCGGAGGACCTCCCTTACGTTTTCGACCGGTTTTACAGGGGGGATAAATCCCGCCAGCGGGATGAAGGCGGTTCGGGTTTGGGTCTGGCTATCGCAAAATCCCTGGTAAAGGCACATGGAGGCGATATTCATGTTTCTAGCCAGCCCGGGGAAGGCGCAGTCTTCTCGTTCTGGCTCCCGCGATAGATAAGGGGGGACCAATCCTTTAAAATGTTAACCAGAGTTCTTCATAATTAATTCACAGTCTCCTGGTATCTTGTACATACAGGTTAAATTACCGAAAACAAGATGAGGTGAAAAAATGAAAAGGCATTCCAAGATAATAGTTATTTTAGCCGTGATTGCGATTACACTGGCAGCCTTCAGCCCAGCGCTCGCCCAGGAACCACAGCCTGAGCCGCCGGAGAAAGGCTCGATGAAAGAGATGATCCTGGAATTTTTCGCACAAATCTTTAATCTCGACCTCGAAGAAGTCCGGGAGCTCGTCAGTGAAAAAATACGTCTTGTGAAAATAGCCAAAGATGCAGGCTGGTCGAAGGAAGATATTCGAGAGAAAATGCCGGAGGTACTCCAGGAAGCGCTGGATCAGGCTGTTGAAGATGAACTGATCACCGAAGAACAGGCTGAACGGATGTCAAACCGTCATGGGAGACGGGTTGAACGGCGCGACGACCGCTTTGATGCCCTGCTGGAGAGGCTCGGTCTCTCAAAAGAAGAGCTTAAGGAAAAGCTTGACAGCGGCATGACCCTGAAAGAAATTGCTGAAGAGCAGGGAATTGAGATCACAAAGAGACCAAACCCGAGACTGCGCTGCTGCCCGCCATGGGTCAAAGGATTGGCATTGGAAAAACTTGCTGAGCAATGCGGTCTATCTGTGGAAGAACTGAGAGAACAACTGAAGGACGGGAAGAATTTGAAGGAAATCTGCCCGAATGTTGAGCTCCCGGAACGACCATGGAAAAGCCCGCAGCAGCCGCTCCCGGAGCCGGGCGGCGGAGCATAAATTGTTCGTTCTGAATAGATTAGTATTAAACTAAAACAAACAGAAATACACTGTCATTCTGGTGCGAAGCATTCCCCCAGGGAGCGAAACAAGCATCCCTGGGGGAACGAAGTGTAGAATCTGGAGCTATTGTCAGCCTTCCAGAGGCTCTCGCGCAGAATGACTTTTTTTAA
>JBJYWI010000007.1:0-8016 GCA_046259385.1 Anaerolineales bacterium | reverse complement strand
CACATCGCGCGATTCAATGTCAGGTCGAATTACAAAGGAGAGCTGGTGGTAATGCAAACATCGGCAGGGAGCTTTATCCTCACTTATGCGATGCAAGCTTCAACTCTATCCATGTATCTCCACGCATGGTTTATGTTGATTCGAGCAAACCTCAGCTTGTAGAGAGCATCATTAAGAACACCTTCACAGCTATGATCGAAAGTATCCGCGAACCATCTATTGAAGTCGGGATAATTGATAAAAACACCTTTGATGAAGGAGTTAAGGGTTTGTACAAGACGATGGAAAAAGATGGAGTTTTTTGCTATGCCTTTTTCAAGGCAACCGCAAAAAAAAAGTCGTTGTTAGAATGATAGAGGTATTTGGATAAACCATTCTCCACCAACAATACATAGAGCCGAAACCTACAATGCCCAAGGTGGTTCCAGAAATCACAACATTACAGGACAGCCAATAGCTGGATGCGGCTCATGCTCACGTTAGGTGGCAAATTTTGGCAAAGAAATTTAATCCTCATGACACTTGACTCGCGTTGGAGGTGAATGATGTCTATTTGGGATAACCTGGACAGATTTGACAAACTGTTTATCGTTTGGGCGTTCCTGTTCCAAATTTTTCTTATCGTACATTTTGCACTGCGCAAGCCCTTCTTCGAAAGTTATACGATTAAGTTTGGATGGATAGTCTATGCACTATGTATCCCTGCTGTGGTAATCAGCATAATTTTATTGCGCGGTGGAAAAATCTGGTCATTCTGGCTAGGAGGATTTCTTTTCCTGATCTATGCTGTATTTGGCTATTGGGTTGATTATGTGGCAAAAATCCCCTGGCGAAATCCGATTCAATTGTCGATAGCGTTTCCCTACGTGTTTTTATATCTTGTGACAGTTATGTTCTACTGGTGGCCGCTTTGGCGTCTTGGTCGCCCATTGTGGTTTGTATATGCAATATTGTATATCATCGCAACCATTTTAAATATTACTTCTCATTAAACAATGGTTTGCTAGTCGCCCAACAAAGAGTACATCCGACTGGTGTGAATCATCTCGACAAAGGGGTTTGATTCTATGACCTAGAATTTTCTGTATAATGAGCCTTGTCTACGCCCTTTCACCAGAGAGTAACGCAAACCGTTAGGCTGATCTACATACTTGAATTCGGGAGAGATCGATGAGAAAGAAGATTATGCCAACAACCTATTTGTTGGTCGCAATCCTGCTTTGTGTAGTTGTTAATTTCCTTGTTCCAATCTTCTACTTAATACCTTCATCATGGAACTTGATTGGAATTATCCCGCTTTTCTTTGGGCTATGGATCAATCTATCTGCCGATCGAGCTTTCAAGAAAGCAGAAACCACTGTGAAGCCATTCGAAGAATCAAATACTCTTATCCAGGATGGTGTATTTCGATGGAGTAGAAACCCGATGTATCTGGGGTTTATAGCGATTCTTCTAGGAATTTCCGTTTTACTGAGATCGCGATCACCACTCGCTGGAGCCGACGCGGCTATTGCTGCGATGAAGCCGCGAGCGGGCAGGAAACTGCGTTGGGAGTTGCTGAGGGTTTCGGGCACAGGCTATCGTGGGTTCAGCTCCACCGTTAGGCTGCATTCAAAGATAACAAATTTGGTTTCGTCGAGGAAATGTCAATGGAGCTGTTTCCAAACCTAGAAATCGGATTGTCCAACGGATGGATATTGATTGTCCTATTCTTTGGAGCTTATGGAATTATGTTGATTTTCTTCCCCCAAAATGCAATTGCGAGACTATATGACCGCTCAGGTCAGAGAAAACAACCACTACTCCGCCGCTTATTTGTTATGATCTTCGTATTGTTATTGTTCATTTTCATGAGTATGACTCCTCTGAAAATTGGTGGTGTGGTGTTTGTGATAGGAATTTTATTTTATTCCCTTGGGCTGATTGGATTTTTAATTGCCCTTGATAATTTCAAAAACACTCCATTTGATAAACCAGTTACACGTGGGCTCTATAAGATCTCTCGGCACCCTCAGCAATTAGCCGTCTCCGTATCCTTCCTGGGGATAAGCATCGCAATAGGATCATGGCCAGCATTCGCAGTCATGATCCTTGGTGTAGTTGGAGCTCATAAGAAAATCCTTGCGGAGGAGGAAGCTTGCCTGAAACAATATGGCGAGTCGTATAAGAACTACTTAGAACGTATTCCTCGGTATTTTTTGTTCTTCTAAAATGATATCAAATTGATTATGGAATGAAGATGGTTCACAGAATCTGTTGAATATGCTTCCGAATTCACCGAATCAGCAAATACAGCCTAACAAAGAGTGCACTTTAATAGTGGGATTCGTCCCACTAAATTGAATTAATTCTGACTTGAGTATTGCCCTCGATAATGAACATTATCCACAATCGCCTACCAGCAAGTAATGCAAACCGTTGGCCAACTCCGCCGTGTATACGATACACCCGATTACCTTTGTTTAGGATGTACCTAGTAACTTCAGAGAGAACAGGGTAGACATTCGGGAGTTCCCTCTATGAGCCAAAAGAGTAAATTTCGTGTCGTATTGACCAACCTTCTTCTATTCGGATTCCTGTTCTGCTTAGTCTCCCTCAACAAGGAACTTCTACGACCTTCGTTGAGTCACATACTCTTCATGACACCTGTTACAGGGAGTTTTCCAAACTTCATCGCGGCATACATCATAGGCCTCTTTTTCGTCAACGGGGCGGTCACAATAGAACCAAGGCATAATCGTCTTCTCGTCTATCTGGGTTCGCTGCTCGTATTTACATTGTTAACTGTTGAAGAAGTGAACCCAATGTGGGGTGCGAGCACATATTATGACGTGCTGGATATCATAGCGACTGGAGCAGGCTCATTACTGGCGATATTCACCTATGAATTGATCGTCCTCAAACGAAAGTCAACTTCGACGAGCGCCAGGACGGAGAAATGAATGCCAAACTTACACCATAGCATACCCCGAACTGCTGTCGCTCCGCTCTGGCAGCCCGGTGCAGCTGAGCTTATTCGTTAGTTTGAAAGTGAAAACCTTGCAATAGACACAACTCCCAATGAGTTCATATTGGTAAGAAAAAGGCTGGTAAATCGGCCCTTGTTTTTTGTAACTACATCTGCTACTGTGTTCTTAGTGGACATAATCTAACCCAGCAGAGCTTGTGTTCACATGGTTTTATGAATTTTGTTGAGCCAATCCGCGATCGAAAGAAGATCGCACAAATCAAGAACCTGCTCCGCGGTCAGGGGCGTTTTCGCGATCTACTGTTGTTCACGGTGGGGATCAACACAGCTTTGCGCATCTCCGATCTGCTGCGATTGCAGATTGGTCAATTTCTAGATGATCGGGGAAGTTACAAATGTCGCTTCTGGATTCATGAACAAAAACGGAACAAACGTCACGAAGTGGTGATCAATCAAAGCACCCAAGAAGTTCTCAAAGAATATTTGAAGGCATATCCTGGTGTTGCTGAGAACCCTGAGTACTTTGTGTTCTTTAACACCAAAATGAATAGCTACTCTGGACCCATCAATCGAGGGCAGGCTTGGAAGTTCATCGTTAATATCTGCCGTGATGTTGGACTGCCCGGCAACTTCGGCACTCATAGCTTGAGGAAAACCTGGGGGTATCACGCCCGCATGCAGGGAGTGGATCTGGCGCTTATTATGCACAAGCTCAATCACGAGAGTATTGCGTACACTAAGCGTTACTTGGGCATCACCGATGATGAATTACAGACGGTAGCGCTAAGATTGAATCTCTAACATCTTCTACTATAATTGACTACGCAATCGTCTTCGATTAAACTTTGGTAAATCAAGGACAAAGACCTAATCCTTGGTTCTTTCCACACTTCGGATCGATTTCCCAAAACCAGAATTTATTTAATGTAATAGGGGTTATGTTTATTTAGATAGTTCGCAGTTGCATACTAAGCACGAGATCACCAGCTGCTAATTAAGCTCAGGTGCATTGGATTATTTGGCGACCCCACGCGTTGCTAGTCTTTTCTGAAATCATCTGGTTCTGTCCTTTCTGCCTGCCTTTGCAATATATCTCGTATAGCTAAGGCCGACCTGTCTTCTGCGGCTAGTCTGCTGGCAATGTCAGTAATTGCTGTATCATAGTCTGCTTGAAACTCGGCCGGAACTTTGACGTGCACTTCGTGCGTGAATTCCGCCCAGGCGTTTTGAAGTTTCGATCGAATCTGGATTTCACAGATCATTCTATCCTCGACGACAGTGCGTCGCCCTCTGTCGGTTTTCACACGATCATAAGAAACATCTGCCAGAAGGTGTATCGCTCTATATCCGGTACGCTTCGGATCTATGATGTAGTCTTCCAGAGACCGCGGCTGGACGCGGAACTGCGTGGTAGCCTGGATGTAGTCGAGTATTCCATAGCAATCATCAACAAACCAACAAATCACTCTGGCGCCAATCAGGTCCGTGATAACTTCGGTTGGATAGCCAAACATGGGCCAATCAGTCTTCTCCAGCTTCCTTAGAAAACTCGCCAATGGCTTAACCCTGGAATGAACGACAACAGCTTTACGAGGGAGTTTGTTTTCTACTGTGTAAGCCGAAGCCAATTGATCGAGCCTAATTTTGAGAAGCTGGCTTATCGATTCCAGTTCCTCGCCGTAGCAATCGAAGAATCTAATGGCTCTTTCGGTTAGGAAGTCTCTCTGTTCCTTTTGGGTTCGAGGCTCGGTCATATCTAATTCCTGTCAGTTTTTTCGTCTACCCAATGGGTTGATCAGTAATATTCTAAATGTAATATCTCTTCTTTGACATATTATACAGACTATTTTTGAGCATCATATGGATGTTGAAGCATCGATTCTTCTGTAAATTTGGTCAACATCAAAGTGGAAGGTCGTGGGTATCCACCCTGATGACCTTACAACAAAAGCAGGCAGCGATCTGCCGCCTGCTTTTGCATCTTGGGAGGTTTTTGAATCTTAACTACGAGCGGTCTGGAACAGTTCTTTTAATGCGACCACGATCGTCGCTCCAGCGACAAAGGCTACCACAAACGGCAGGACATAAGAAAAAGCTGTCCCCACAATGGGTATAGTATTTAGCGCCGTCGCGGAAAGAGTTAACGCAATCGCAGCCAACAAAAAACTTCGCGTATCTTCGGCGGTGACATTGAGAAAGCCGACAATCACACCTAGGATTGCCAGCACCCAAATAGCCCACCCGGGTTGAAAGAAAAGCCCTGCCAACACGGCAAGAACTAGGCCAACGATAAAAGCCCATTTTCCAACTATTTCAAGTTTCATTATTGTCTCCTTTGACAAAAAACTGGGGGATGATTATTGACATCAACCGTCTTTAAGACGGTAATAAGTTACATATGATATAACACTTGTCCAACAATTTAGTTATGGATTAACATCTTCTTTATGTCAAGGCAGAAGTCGAGAATTATTAACTATTAATATCCCCGAACACCTGTGAGTGAATTTGCAGCGATCTAACACTACTGAATTACAATATAAAATTAAACCAACCTCACTAAAAATCTTAGGAGACCAGGTGAACGATTATTTTCAGTTAAAATTTATATTCCGTTAGAGACTTCAATCAAGTCGGATGTTCTATATGCAGATCACAAAGGCTGAGGTCACACCCGTTGAGCTGAAATTACGGCAACCCGTCCGAATGTTTGGGCTGCCAGCGATCAACCATATCACAGCTATATTTGTGCGTATTGAGACACGCCAGGGACAAAACGCCTGGGGCTGCACCATTGCTAATCCAGATCTGACCGGCGAGAAGCCGCAAGATGTCCTTCGGGCTTGTCGAGAATGCGCTGTTCTCGTTCCCGACTTGCATCCGATCAATATCGAATTTTCTCTGGATGAACTCGCTTCACAAGCAAGAGTCACTCCATCAGCGATGTGCGCCTTCGACCTGGCATTTCATGACTTGTTGAGTCTGGCGGCTGGAATGCCCCTTTACCGCATCCTGGGAGGATATCGCAACCGTATCCAGACTTCGGTAACCATCCCGATCGCTGATGTCAATGCCAATGTGAAGGTGGCTTGCGAGCGTGCCAATCAGGGATTTCGAATGCTTAAGATTAAAGGCGGGCTCGATCCCGAAGAAGATGTCCAGCGAGCGCAGGCAATCCACAGAGCACTGCCCAATCATATTCTTCGCCTGGACGCGGATGGAGGATATTCTGTCCAACAGGCATTGGAGGTCGCCCGCGCATTGGAGAATGTGCTCGAAATGCTGGAACAACCAACGCATGCAGACGATTTGACTGGGCTTTGCAGAATTAAAGAGTTTAGTCCCATACCCATATTGGCTGATCAGAGCTTGAGGGGACCTGCATCAGCGCTCAAGCTTGTAGCCAATCGTATAGTTGACGGATTGAGCATCAAATTGGTGACCTGTGGGGGAATACGCAATGCCCGGCAGATAGATTCTGTCGCCCGTTCCGCCAAAATGGCTACAATGATCAGCTGCTTCATCGAGCCCGCACTTCTCATTAGCGCTGGCCTCAGTCTAGCATTGAGCAGCCCCAATGTGGCATACGGCGACCTTGATGGTCATCTTGACCTAATCAGTGATCCCTCAAAAGCCAGTTTTAAACTTGAAGATGGCTGGCTTGTGGCTACGGACGTTCCCGGTTTAGGTTATACGGTTGAACTTGGGTAGTTATAAATAGAAGATCTTCCATCACCCCCGATGTTCACCGCAATGATTATTTCGACCCTGGTGGGTTGATGGCAATGCACGGCTATTCCATGAAAATAGAAAGCAGTGCGGCAGCTAAATATCTAGAAATGGCAAAACGATTATGTTGATTAACAAAAGGAGTAATGCAATGAACGATCACCAACCTTGGGAGTTCACCTGTAAAACATGCGGCAGTCATAGATTGACCGTCACTCGAGTTTGGAAAATCCTAGCCGGACCGGATAGTGAAAGTTGGCAGGAATGGGGACCGCTCGAGGCTGATCATCACTGGCTCTTTGAATTCAAGGAAAGGATCGAGAAAGAAAAAGATAAAGATAATGTCGATGAAGTTGAGCAATGGGACTTCGGTAAGTATACAAAAGATAATTCTTCTTCTGAACCAGAAGAATATGAAATATACGAGCCGGAGAACAACCCGGGAAACGACAAATTTTATGTGAATTGCGCTGGCTGCGATCGGGAGATCGAATTTGGTTGGTCACAACCCAATCGTGGTGGGCGCATATTTCCCGTTGAATGTTCTGACTTCATTCCGGGGAAATACTGGCCTGAACCAAGATATTTGGATTCCTGGCGGCAGAAGGGTTGGCTCAGCATGGAAGATAACCAGCCATAACCCATGACCTGATTGGTGTTCTCCTCGCCAATTTATTTGCCATTGTTCATGACAATCTCATGAATATGCTCAATGCTTTTACATCTTGGGTAGTTTATGAGTATTAACTACTGGCGGTCACGAATAGTTCTTTAAATGCGACCACGAGCGTCGCGCCAGCGACAAAGGCTACCACAAATGACATAAGTACTGTAAAACCCGTCCCCACAAAGGGTATAGTATTTAGCGCCGTTGCGGAAAGAGTTAATGCAATTGCAGCCAACAAAAAGGCTCGCGTATCTTCTGCGGTGACATTGAGAAGGCCGACTATCACACCCAGGATTGCCAGTACCCAGATCGCCCATTCGGGTTGAAAGAAAAGTCCGGCGAGCACGGCAATAACTAAGCCAACGATAAAAGCCCATTTTCCAACTGTTTCAAGATTCATTATTGTCTCCTTTCACTAAAAGAAATGATATGCGAATATTGGTGTAAACTGTCTTAAAAACGATGATGTGTTTCATATTTTGAAACACTTATGTAGGCAAATAAGTTACGGATTTATCTCTACTTTTGGTGATGCAGAAGCTGAAAATTACACCTGGATTCAAATCATAAGTGCAACAAATTGTCCAAAGAATACCTCAAAAGGTGACTTGAAATCAAGGCATTTTCTTGGACGATGGTTGAGTTTGATCAT
>JBJYWI010000006.1:0-101889 GCA_046259385.1 Anaerolineales bacterium | reverse complement strand
TGAGGCACCCACACCATTTAAGTGTGGGGATATTCATGACTTCTCTTGGTCTGCTCATTGGGCACATGTGGTCATTCCTGATTATCACCGTAATACAATGGTTATGGGTTCTTGGATTCCTATTCCTGGTGGAAGAACCGGAATTAGTGAAAAAGTTTGGGATGCAATACAAAACCTATCGTCAACAGGTGCCTATGCTCTTTCCAAAACCTGTATGTGCTTTTCGGGTACTCACCAAACCTCTGAGCGAGGGACAAGGCGAATCAGCCGAAAGAGGTGCATAAATGACGCACAAATTAATCGGACTGATCGTGAACCCTGAAGCGGGGATGGGGAGTAGTGTAGCGTGACACAGCCTGTGAGACATAAAGGATGGGAAAATTGGTTTTATTATTCGGCTGGAGAGAAAATTACCCTAGTACTTTCCCAAGCTGCTGATTCGAAGTTTGATACATAGGCGTCCATGTCTTACTTTTTTGTGATATCGCGTCCTGTTATTACCCAATAGTTGTATATTCTGTCCATTATTTCCATGCTTTTGCAACCTATTTGCACCAAACTGAACCAAGCATGAAGAAGGAAAGGCGACTAGAAATAAAAACTATAAATTATTGACGGCCGTTTGACCATATGCTATACTGGTTTTGAGCATATGCCCATAAATAGTCATATGCTCAATCGGGTTGGGTATGGCGATCGATATTACCGATCACGACAGGCTACTTGTAAAAGCAGCACGCTTGTATTACGAGCAGGGATTGACCCAGGCGCAGATCAGCAAGCGGCTGCGTTTATCACGCCAGAAAATCCAGCGTTTGTTGAAGACCGCCCGCGACGAGGGGATTGTACAGATAAACATACGCCCAATCATGGGCATCATCCCGGAACTTGAAACTGCACTTGAAGAACGCTTTGGACTGCAGGAAGTGGTGATTGTTGAGACTACTTCCTTTGAAGACCAGGACACAGTTGCCAGGGAGGTCGGTGCAGGCGCAGCAGAGTACATCTTGCGCCTCCTGCAGCCTGAGGACAGCATAGTGATCAGCTGGGGAGGCACACTGCGTGGAATGGTGAATTCCCTTTCGGCTATCGCGCACAGAAATAAGTTCGATGGCATAAAGGTAATTCAAGGTCTCGGTGGCTTAGGAAATCCCAACAGTGAAACCCATGCAGCGGATTTAACGCGGCGTCTCGCCCGAATTTTAGACGGCCAGGCTGTTTTGTTGCCCGCTCCTGGCATTGCCGGCAGCCAAAGTGCCCAGGTAGCGTTCCGAAGCGATCCCTATGTTATTCAAGCCATGGAGCTTGCTGCACGAGCCGATTTAGCAATTTTTGGGATTGGCGCGCCCAGGAAAGATTCGATCCTGATTCAACAGGGAAACATCATAACCTGGCCCGAGCTTGCCGCGTTGGCGGATCGAGGAGCAGTCGGAGACATCAACTTGCGTTATTTTGACAGCCTTGGGCAGCCTGTAAAATCCGACCTGGATGATAGAGTAGTGGGTCTTACCTTAAAAGATATCAGGGGGATCAAATACGTTGTAGGAATTGCAGGAGGCTCCGCCAAATTCAAGGCGATCAAAGCAGCGCTTGAGGGAAAGTTGGTAGATGTTCTTGTTACCGATCATATAACGGCGCAGAGTCTGCTGGAGAATCCCTGACCAGCAAAAAGGCTTTTATTGACGATTTTTTCGGCTCATCGTCAGTGGAGGCTCTTCATTTTAGAGCCGATAAACTAAAAGGAGAGAATCATGATAAAGCTGGGAATTAATACGGACAACTGGCGTCACGCAGACAAATCGGTTGATTATTGTCTCGATGTAATTGCAAAGCAGGGTGTGAAGTACTGTGAATTCGAGGCTGTCGGTGGTACAGAATTCTTCACAGGCTTAGGGTTTGCACCATTCGTAGATTTGAACAGCGATCCATTGGATCTAAGGAAGAAACTGGACAAGCTTGGACTGGAACCCTCTCAGCTTGATGTCTCCTTTCCCATCAACCGTTGGGAGTGCATCGATTTCATTCGGAGAGGTATTATGTTTTCCAGCCATCTCGGTTGCCCATGTGTGGATACCACCGATGGCAAGTTTAAGGTAGAGGGCATGTCAGACAAGGAGCAAATTGACATGATCAAATACCACCTTGCCCAGTGCGTTTCGGTAGCAGAGAACCATAAAGTAGTCCTAAATGTCGAACCGCACGGCCCTTTCACCAATAATGTTGAAGTGCTGGTGGATATTGTGGAACATTTTGAATCGGAATATGTCCAGATCAATTTTGACACAGGCAACACATTCATTGCCGGCAATGATCCCCTGGAATTTCTAAAAGGTGTCAGAAAGTACTTAAACCATGTCCATGTAAAAGATGTCAGCAAGGAGCTTGCCGATGCTGCCCGTGGTAAAAGCACAGGAATCTCAGCCTCGGTTGTCTATATTGGTGAAGGTGTCAACGCACCCAATATCAGCAAGTGCATTAAATATTTAACTGAGACAGACTGGGACGGCGTTTTTTCCATTGAAAGTGATGGTGAGGAGAACGTAATAAATTCAGTCGCCTGGCTGCGAGAGCAGATAGAAAGCGCGGCAGCTGCTGTAGGGTGAAAGAAATGAGCGCAAACACAATTGTCATTCTGGCAACATTGGATACAAAAGGCCACGAAGCGCAGTATCTTCGCGAGCAGATTGAAAAACTTGGAGAAAATGCTTTAATTGTCGATGTGGGTGTTGTTGGAACGCCAGCTGTAAAAGCCGATATCACCCGGGAGGAAGTTGCTGAAGCTGGCGGAACTTCCTTGGGGAAGCTGTTGGAGAATCCAAGCCGGGAAGTAGCTGCACCCATCATGGCGGAAGGTGCTACCAATATCGTCACTAGACTTGCAGATGAGGGTAAAGTGCAGGGTATTATATCCATGGGCGGTACCCAGGGAACAACCCTAGCGACCAGTGTTATGCGGGCGCTGCCGTACGGATTTCCCAAAGTCATGGTCTCCACGATGGCCTCGGGTAATGTTGCCCCCTGGGTTGATATAAAGGACATCACCATGATGTTCTCTGTGACCGACATACTGGGATTAAATCCTGTCATGCGCACCATTCTAGCGAATGCAGCTGGTGCTGTGGTGGGCATGGCGCAGGCTACAGTTCCTATGGCGTCATCTGAAAAACCTCTGGTGGGAGTTACTACTGTGGGCATTACAACTCAGGGTGCCATGAAAGCCATCGAGGTGCTCGAATCAGCAGGTTACGAGACTATCGTCTTTCATGCAGTGGGAACTGGTGGGCGGGCGATGGAACAATTGATGAAAGAGGGCGTCATCGGCGCTGTTCTCGACTATTCCACAATTGAAGTCTCAAATGAGATGTTCGATGCACTGCTGGCAGGTGGGCAGGAACGCCTCACAACTGCTGGTAAATTGGGTTTACCTCAGGTTCTAGCCCCAGGTGCAATCGAAGTACTGGTATATAATGAGCCGGAAACAGTGCCGCCTCCCTTCAACACCCGCACCCTGATTTCTCACAGTCCCAAGATCACGGATGTACGTTTGAATGGTGAAGAAATGGCTCGAGTCGGAGAGGAAGTTGCTAAACGTTTACAGCATACCTCTGACGAAGCTGTGTTCATCATTCCAACCGCTGGATATGACAGCTATGCTGTCGCGGGTAAAGGCTTCTATGATCCAGCCGCAGACCAGGCGTTCGTGGATGCTTTGAAAGCCAACCTTCCCGCTAACATCAAAGTCATTGAAAGAGATACACATATTGAAGACCCAGATTTTGCCGCTGAGGCAGCGCAGCTTTTGGTTGAATTGATTAAAAAAAGGAGCAATTAGGTCACAACTACTAAATTAAAGAGGGATCAGATGGCGAAAAGGTATACACGTGAAGACTTTAAAGAAAGATTGTGGACAGCCATAAAGGCTGGCAATCCCTTGGTAATGACCGGCGCGGGGAATGGAATTGCAGCTAAGTTCATCGAACGCGGTGGCATTGATATCCTGGGAGTCTATAATACCGGCTATTTCCGGATGCAGGGTTATGGTTCCCTTGCGGGTATGCTGCCAATCATGGACAATAATGAGTTGATCTACAATATGGGGAAGCGCGAGGTGCTGCCGCAGGTGAAAGAAGTCCCGGTGATTGCCGGGGTGGCGGGCGTCGATCCGCTGCGTGACATGCGGATTTACCTGGAGGACCTAAAACATATCGGTTATTCAGGGGTGCACAACTTCCCGACCGTTGCCTGGTACGATGGTGAATTTCGCCAGACACTTGAAGGGACCGGTTTAGGATACGAACATGAGTTAAATATGCTCAACATCGCTGGCGAGTTGGATATGTTGACTATCGGCTATGCCTTCAATATGGAAGACGCCAAGCGGCTTTTTTCCGGAGCTGCGCCTGATATTTATATCTTCCATGCTGGAATAACCCGCGGCGGTTCTACCGGATACGGCAAAGGCCGTGGAATTGAGGAAATGGCTGAACTTTCCCAACAGCACTATGATTTTGCCCGCAGCCAGAAACCAGACGTGATCTTGCTGGCGCACGGAGCAGCCCTTTCCGGTCCAGACACTGCCCAGTATATGGTAAACCACACAGACTGTCATGGAGTTCAGTTGGGTTCTGCCATCGAGCGAATGGCAGTTGAAATGCCGCTGGAGGAACGCGCTGCAGCTTTCAAAGCGATAACATTTCCAGAAGGTGCCCAGCGCTGGTAGCGTTCGAACATGCTGAGGGTGGTATTCTTTGGTAATTCAGCCAGCGGATTCACAACCCGACACTTCGAGGCGCTCCTAGCTGCTCCCGCCGATTTAATCGGGTTGGTGGACCTGCCCCAGGCAAGGCGCGGCACCACCAACCCGACACAGAACAGTTCATCGGCCCTGGTTCAAGAAGCACACCGGCAGGACATCCCGATCTTCACCCCGGAAAGTACGGATGAATCGGGCTTTATCAATTCGTTAAGTAGATTAAATCCGGACTTGTTTATCGTGATTGGATATGCCTTGATCTTGAAGCAGCGGTTGCTGGAATTGCCGCGTCTGATGGCGGTTAATTTCCACGCTTCTCTGCTGCCGGAATACCGGGGCAAGCACCCAGTTTTCTGGGCTCTACGAAATGCTGAGAAATGGGCAGGGTTGAGCGTACACGCCATGGACCGCGGTATCGATACGGGCGACCTGATCTACCAGGTGAGGGTACGCACCCGCCGGAACGACAGTGTAGCCAGCCTTTATGAACGCATCATGGCACGCAGCCTGCCTCTTGTGGAACGGCTGGTCCATGATGCTGCTCGGGGTAACATCTTTCCCTACCCCCAACCGCAAGGTTCGGGCTCATATTACTCCGGTACCAACGATGAGGACTTTCGCTTAGATTGGAACTGGCCAGCCGAGAGAATCCGGCGATATATCACGATTACCCCTGGAAAGTGTTATATCGAGCTGGATGAAGGTCGCCTGTATATAATCGATGCGAGAACTGAAGTCAACCAGAACGCAATGCTTCCTGGCAGCATACTACGTATTGGCCGCCAGCGAGCAGTTGTGGCTGCCAGCCCGGGAGCGGTCTCCGTTGGACAGGTGCGCTTAGGTGAGCGCAAGGTAGAATCCATGGCAGCTTTCTGCCAAAGCAAGGGGATGGTTGCAGGCGATATCGTTAAATAGAGGTTGAAAAAGCTGATGACGCTGGTCAAGTTTGCTGATTTGATGGAACATGCAGACCGGGAGGAATATGCGGTCGGGTATTTCGAGTGCTGGAACTTGGAATCGTTAATGGCGGTTGCCGACGCAGCCGAAGCGACCCGCTCGCCAGTTCTTTTGGGATTCAGCGGCATCTATATAAAGCACCCATCCCGCCTCCGCAGGGATCCTTTAAGTGCATTTGCAGCTTTGGGCTTGGAGGTCTGCCGGCAGATTTCTGTCCCAGCTGCTCTGGTGTTCAACGAATGCTCGAATCTTGATCTGGTTTTGGAAGCAATCGATCAAGGCTTTAGCCTGGTAATGTTTTCGGATGAGTCACTACCGTTGGAAAAGCAGACTGCCAATACCCAGCAAGTAGTTAAATCTGCCCACCAGAAAGGTGCAGCGGTTGAAGGCGAGGCTCTGACTCTTCCCGGTTTGTCTGGTAACCTGCACGAAAAGCCTGAACATGTCCAACTCACTGATGTGGAAGTCGCATGTGACTTCGTTGAGCGAACCGGTGTGGATGCATTTGCAGTTAATGTCGGGCAGATGCATTTACACGGACGACAGCATGTGGGATTGGATCTAGTCCGATTACACAAGCTCAAAGAGGCATTGCAGGTTCCACTGGTACTCCACGGTGCAAGTTCAGTTTACTCGGAACAACTGGCAAGGGCGGTAAAATGCGGTATTCGCAAGATTAACGTCGGCAGCATATTAAAACAAGCTTTTTTTGACAGCCTGCGGGAGGCTTGCGCTGACATAGGAACCATGTATAACCCATATGAGGTGATCGGTTCAGGTCTGGAGAAGGATGTGCTTATGGTCGGGCGAGTTGCATTGCAGGATAAAGTGGAACAGTTGATGAGATTATTTGGCAGCGCTGGAAAAGCTGGTTAATAAGTATGATCTTTTCTATTGTGATACCTGATCTTGGCGCTACCGGCGGTGATGTAACTCTGGAAGAATGGTTCGTTGAGCCGGGCCAGGAAGTCACTGCCGGGCAGCCTCTGTTTATAGTTGCAACGGATAAAGCATCCGTCGAAGTGGAAGCATTCCGGGGTGGTTTCATTCGCGTGTTACAGGCTGATGTGGGACAGTCTCTGCCGATCGGATCAGTTGTAGCTCTGCTGGCTGATTCTCTGGAAGAGCCCATTGTGGTACCCGGACCCGAAACGGAACCAGAAAGGACCGCGCTCCACCTCCAGGAAAGATACTCTCCCCAGATACCCCAGACACCTGCCGGGCAGAGGATTTTGGCTTCGCCACTAGCCCGACGGATCGCAAAGGAAGAAGCGGTTGACTTAGGTTCGCTCCGAGGATCAGGAACCCAGGGGCAAATCTTGAAACGGGATGTAATTGCAGCTATCACTGAGCGGGAGCTGAATACAACCAAAGGGGCTAAAGCAGGAAGTAAGCGGGAGATTCTCTCCCCAATGCAGCTCGCGATTGCAGAACGCACGAAGCGCAGCAAAGACCAGGCGCCACACTTCTACGCCACGATAACTATTGAAATGTTGGAAGTGCTCAACATGCGCCAGAAAATGGTCGGATGGGCAGAAAGAAAAAATTGGCCGGATCCATCTATCACAGACATATGTATCAAGGCCGCTGCTTTGAGTTTGCGGGAGTTCCCTTTGTTGAATGCCAATTTCGACGGCGAGGCTATCACCACTTATTCTGAGATCAACATAGGTCTGGTGATAGGATTGCCGAGGGGTATGTTGGTTCCTGTAATCCACGGCGCGGATCGCCTCGATTTATATAAAATTGCCACCACATCTAAAAGATTGAGGCAAATGGCTGAGGCTGGCAGATTGGGTGCCAGCGACTTATCCGGCGGGACATTTACCCTGTCCAACCTGGGTATGTTCGGCTTGGACAGCTTCACAGCTGTGATTAACCCCCCACAGACTGGCATCCTTGCTTTGGGCGCTGTTCTAGAAAAGCCTGTAGTATCTAGGGGCACAATTTCAGCCCAACCACAAATGATCGTCACCTTATCAGTCGATCATAGGGTAATTGATGGCATAACTGCAGCTCGTTTTATCACTACTTTCAAGGAGATGTTAGAAAATCCCAATAGTATTGCACCCGATTTCTCCCAGGATACTTGATCATGACCATATTTTCAAATGAAAAAATGCTGGAGATGTACCAGTTGATGGCTACCATCCGCAGGTTTGAGGACAACCTTTACCAGCTATTCCTGCAGGGACGCGTACCGGGCACTCTACACCAGTACCAGGGACAAGAAGCGGTGGCAGTAGGGGTGTGCTCAGCGCTGGAGAGGGACGACATTATCTTCTCAACCCATAGACCGGTTGGGCACGCTATCGCCAAAGGGATGCAACTGGAATCGATCGCAGCGGAATTGTGGGGCAAAAGTACTGGATGTGCTGGTGGTAAAAGCGGACAGATGCACCTGACAGATATCAAGGTTGGTATGATGCCATCCAACGCGATCGTGGGAGCCAATATCCCAATCGCAACCGGGGCTGCGTTGGGCTTTCAACTGAGAGGTGAGGAAAATGTGGCAGTTTGTTTCTTTGGCGATGGCGCTGCTAATACAGGCGCTTTTCATGAGGGTATAAACTTAGCCGCGGTAAAGAATGCCCCAGTGGTGTTTGTGTGCGAAAACAACCTGTATGCGGCTTCCACTCATATTTCCCTGGTGACTAAAATAGAAAATATAGCTGACCGTGCAGATGGCTATGGCATCCCTGGTGAAATAGTGGACGGCATGGATGTGTTGCAGGTCTACCAGGCAGCGCTGAAAGCGGTAAAGAGAGCAAGGCGCGGCGATGGACCAACTCTGTTAGAGGCAAAGACCTATCGCTATAAAGGGCACTCACGCGGAGATCCCGGAAAATATCGCAACCAGGATGAACTCAATGATTGGCAGGCTCGCGATCCGGTACAAAATTTTCGGAAACAGCTGCTTAATAAAGAATTTAAGGAAGATATTCTGTCTGATCTTGAAACGCGGATTGATATCGCCGTTAAGGAATCGATCCAGCTGGCTGAAAGCGCCCCAACGCCTGATCCTGCTGAAACCTATACTCATGTGTATGCATAAAGAGGGGAATAATTGATGATAACGAACTCCTCCCGGGAAATGACGATGGCTGAAGCGCTGCGTGATGCCATGCGGTTGGCGATGCGGGCGGATTCGTCGGTGTTTCTATTGGGGGAGGATATCGGTGTGAAAGGCGGTTTCGGCGGAGGCTTTACGGTGACAATGGGCTTGGCGGACGAATTTGGCCATGAGCGGGTGATGGATACCCCCATCAGTGAGGCGGCAATTATCGGGGCGGCTGTGGGAGCGGCGATGGTTGGTATGCGCCCAGTGGCTGAAATGCAGTACGGGGACTTTGTGTTTTGCGGCATGGATCAGGTGGTAAATCAGGCGGCTAAAATGCACTATATGAGCAATGGGCAGGTGCAAGTGCCGATGGTGCTTCGACTGCCTGTCGGGGCTTCCCGGCGCGGTGCGCAGCACGCCCAGTCTACGGAAGCTTATTGGATGCATACCCCAGGTTTGAAAGTAATATGCCCATCCAATCCTTACGATGCCAAAGGCTTACTATACGCTGCCATCTGGGATAATAACCCGGTGATCTTCCTGGAACACAAGCTCCTTTACGGAGGTAAGGGGGGACGAAGGGAGAGCACATCGATTGATCCAGTGGTGGAAGTGCCGGAGGGCGTTTACGAAATCCCGCTGGGAAGCGTAAAGGTGGTGCGGGAAGGCAGCGATGTCACCATCCTGGCTAATATGCTGATGGTATACAGGGTGATGGCAGCTGCCAGAAAGCTGGCGGAGTTGGGCATCGAGGCTGAAGTGATTGATATGCGGTCTTTAATCCCATTGGATATGGAGACCCTGTCGGATTCCCTCAAGAAGACCAACCGAGTTGTTGTCGTTGAGGAGGACAACCTGACTGCTGGATGGGGAGCAGAAGTCGCTGCCCGGCTGGGTGAGGAGTGCTTCTACTACTTGGATGCGCCGATCAAGCGGGTAGCCGCACCCGATACACCTGCCCCAACTGCGCTGTCTCTGGAGCAGGAATATCTGCCGGACTCAGATAAGATAATTGCGGCTGTCAAGTTGGTTATGGAGGGAGGATGAAACCATAGATTCAAATTTTTTATAATGATATAAGTAATGCTATACTCTTTTTTGCCTCACATGTTCTGAGGAAATAAATCATACAATACAAGATAATGAAAATCTATCAAAATTCCTCTTCATATCCAATTGGATTATTGGACAGAACAAGGATATAGATGTTATAGATTGAAGGTCAACATAAAAAGTAATGAACCGAGCAACTGCCAAATCTATTTCATCACTTATAAATAACCAGAACCAGTTATCAAGTGAAATCACACCTGCAACTATCCTTGAAGAAAAACATCAATACCTCTATGAATTTGATGATAACGGGGAAATCATTGTCTGTCTTCAACTAAGAAAAAATATTTGGTATCAATATGAAATTAAATATGTATCAACTTCTGAGAAATATCAACGCCAAGGGTATGCATCTAGCTTAATTCAAAAAGCTGAAAAAGAGGCTGGAAAAATGGGTTGCCGAATTCTCCAATGTGCAATTAGGGAGGACAATGTAAGAAGCATTGGTTTATTCAAAAAGATGGGGTTTTTTAAAGTATCTCAGTTTTTTAATCCTTATAGCGGACATAACTTTGGTGTATGGCATAAAGTTTTAGAACCAAGGGCTGCAAGAATTGATACACCATAAGGAATGACCTGCCTTCTTTATGCTCTAATCTTAATTTATCTTTTGGATTAACTTTTAAGGGGTGGACCAGGTGAGATTTGAAGTTTGTTTACCGTTAAATTTAGAATCCGATGGTAAACCTTTTATATTCCATAAGGAATACCTAGGAATGGATTTTCTTTAATGGATGAAGAAGATTTTTAAGAGCCTGCTAGTGGAGCGTCTTCACACCGGAAATCATGAAATCGATGCCAAATCCTCAAATTGTCCTCGCTGGCTGGGATGGATAGGTGATGAAGTCCCTCACGATTTTCCCCTAAGATGCTGGTGAGAATTAGTATTATTTTATATACACGCACCAATTATTTTGTAGAACCCGAATAACGGACCGCCCCATATTTCAAAAAACCTTGGGAGGTTTTTTTAAAACACCGGGCGAAAGCGTTGAATCTACAATATCGAGATAAAGAGGCTTGTATATACCCAGTACTGCTTTTTACAGTGCAGGCTGGATTTTGCACCGGGTTTAACAAGTCTCCGGTCATTTTTCCATTTTGAAATTTCTGATTTGATCGGGGACAAAAAAATCTCCACACCAGCTAAATAAGCACTCCTGTATGCATCAATGCCGACCGTATAATTAGACCCGTAGCCTGCGGGCCAAGCAAGCAATCAATCGCTGCCAAACTGTCAATCAATTTCAATACCTGCTATTGTTTGATTGTCTTGTAAAATAATTGATTGTATACTATGAAATAGTAACCCCTCGTGAAAAGCAATTGAGTTTATATCCTGTTGATTCTTAAGACAGGTTTGGTTTCAATCAGGAAAATAACAAATTATTATGAAAGACTATTATGCGCCAATCGTCAGGGATTGGATTTTTCCCATCTCCAGGAAATTTCAGAAATGCAATTACTCCGAGAAAATGGCAGAGGCGCGCGCAAATCTGCATTTAGACCGGGAACAACTGCGAAACATGCAGATAAAAAAATTACGCGCCCTGATCCAACATGCCGGCAGGAACGTGCCATATTATAGAGATCAATTCAATCAGCTCGGCATCAAACCCGATGATATTCGCACCTGGAATGATTATCAGGCATTACCCATTTTGACCAGGGCAGAAGTTCGAGAACACAACGACCGATTTCTTTCCCAAAAACCCCGTTCACCATTAATAAAATGGGGTACCAGCGGTTCCACCGGAGAACCTTTAAGGATATATACCAGCCAGATTGCAATTGCGGCTGAGTACGCCAGCCGCTACAGAGCTCTTGAACACTGGGGAATCGAAGTGGGAGACCGGGTGATTATGTTTTATGGTGCAGAACGCTACACACACGGGACCGGCTGGAAAAAAGCTGTCAATCTGCATGTTATTCACCCGCTCAAGTTTCTGGTCAACAACCGCAGACGGTTGCCGGTTGAAAATATCTCTGAGGAGAACTTTGAAGATCAATGGAGGTTCATTCAGAAGTTCAGACCAAAATATTTTCACGGTTACCCGTCAGCCTTTTTTCTGCTTGCAAGGTATGTAAAAGACCGCAGTTATTCCGGCGGTTCTTCAGGAGTCAAATTGATATATGTTGGTGGTGAAATTCTTTATGATTGGCAAAAAGAATTTATTGCAGGGGTCTTTGAGTGCCCTATAGCAGAAGTCTATGGGGCTTATGAGATTGGAGAGGCAGCGCACAGTTATCCCTGCGGGGCGCTCCATATCAATGAAGATTTTGTGATCGTTGAAGTGATTAAATCCCATCCGGAGAATGAGTTCGGCCAGATCGTTTGTACCCGCCTGGATAACTGGGAGTTTCCGCTCATACGCTATAACATTGAAGACCTGGCACCACCTATTCACGAACATGCTGGCTGTGAGCTAGGATTAGGATTTGCTATGTTTGATAGAATCGTTGGGCGCACCTTTGATCAAATACAGCTCTCCAATGGACGAATTATCCACGGCACTTATTTCACTACATTAATGAAACTTGTTGATGGTTTGGTTCAATATCAGGTGAACCAGAGGGAGCCGGACCGTTTTGAAATCCTGGTTGTAATCAACCCCGAAGTTTACGGAGAGCAGCAGGAATTATTTATTAAAGACCGGATGAAAACCTTGCTGGGCCCAATTGATGTCACAATAACCCATGTTGAATCAATCCCGACTGAGGGATCCGGTAAATTTAACTATATAAGGTCAGATTGCAAGATCTAACTGCAATAAACCAGTTCCACCATGGCAAGTGATTATTGATGATTCTATTCGGTCCTGATCAAAAGCTGCATCTATAAACGCAGTAGGAAAAAATTCCGGATCTAAAAGAAGAGCGCTGTTCCATTCTAAAAACCTATGCCCCGGAAAGATCATTACGCTCCGATTCTAAGGAATTGGATTTACCCGCTGGCGCAGAGATTGCAGGGCAGAGATTATTCTCCCGCAATGAAAGCGGCAAAAAAAAACCAGTTTTTAAGTTTCATGGATCTAGGGGAAGTACAATTCAACAAATTACGAGCGCTGTTGCAACATGCTTACAATACAGTTCCGTATTACCAGAAGACATTACGCGAGTTCGGGGTCCAGCCGGGGGATATAAAAACTCCAGAAGATTTCAAGCTGATCCCAATCCTGACGAAGGAGCTCCTGAGACAGAATAATGAATCTTTTTATTCAACAAGTCCTGATTCATCCGTTTACCCTGCCACGACCAGCGGTTCGACGGGAACGCCGTTAAAAATTATGGTGAGCCAGCGGGCTGCGTTGAGGGCGAATGTGAGCCGCATTCGTTCATTGAGCTGGTGGGGAATCCAGCTGGGCGATCGCGAAATCCGCCTGTCCAATACGGGATATACATTCGAGCGGGATTGGCGGAAGTTTTATCACGAGAAAATATTTGACCCAATCCGGAATTTGCTTATGAATCGAAAGCAATTTTCCGCATTTACCACAACTATGGAATTGATGCACGAACAATGGAGCGCATTGCTAAACTTCTCTCCTAAATATCTATTCGGGTTTCCATCCGCATACACACATTTTGCATATTACCTGCAAGATAACGGTATTGATGGAAAGGAAGCTAACCTGAAATTGGTCTTGACCAGCGGCGAAGTTCTGGAGAAAAAGCAAGAGAAAATAATTTCTGAGGCATTCGGGTGCTCGGTGGCAGATGAATATGGAAGCATAGAAATGGGCGCGATTGCGCACAGCCATCCGTGTGGTGTTATGCACACAATGGATGACGCAGTTTATGTCGAGGTTGTTAAAACTGACCCTAATGAGGAGTATGGGGAGGTTGTTGTAACCAATCTTGATAATTGGAGCTATCCAATAATCCGTTACAACTTAAATGACATCGCAAAGTGCGTTCACCATGACCACGATTGTCCTCTGGGTCTGGGATTTGGAGTTCTGGAGGGTTTAGCAGGGCGAAAACTCGATGTGATCAAATTAGCGAGTGGAAGGATTATATACAATCATTACTTTCAAAATTTGATCAAACATATCAAGGGAATAAGACAGTACCAGGTGATCCAAAAACAACCCGATCTATTTGAGTTGAACATTATTCCGGACTATGAAATATATGATATGGAACAGAACAGTACTATTCAAGGGGTTTTCAAAGAGCATCTGGAAGGATCCACAATTGAAATAAATATCGTTGACCAAATTAACAGAGATCCTTCAGGCAAGTTTAGATTTGTGATTTCAGAACTGTGAGTCAACAACAAAGATTCCCCCAGATAAAAACTGGCGATTAACACAGAGAGCCTTTCGGATCATCGCGCAGTCCTTGTAATGTGTCCACACCTTCTTTGATGCGGGCGAGGCCTTCTCTCAGATCAGCCTCGCTGGCCGCGAAGGAGAGGCACAGGTAGCCTTGCCCGTTTTCTCCAAAGATGCTGCCTGGGATCAGCGCCACCCTGTGCTCGCGCACTAGATATTTTGCTAAATCCCAGGAACTCATCCCCACCTGCAAGATATTAGGAAAGGCGTAAAAGGTCGCTTCCGGCATCAGGCAGGTGATGCCTTCGATATCATTGAGACTCTGGTGTACGTGGAACCCGGCTGTTCTGAAATCTTCTCCGGCAGCGTGACCGGTAGAGGGTAAAGAGTCTATATCAGGTGTAAAATTAAATTATCTGTGTTCACAAATAGCCATGACCTGTATTTATGGTTGTTGCAATATTAAGAAAACAAAATTTTAATTGTTATCTATTGAACGCAAATGAATTTAATTTGTATACGAAAAGGCCTCGAAAATTTTTGGGATCTAGACTTGGGTATATAATCTAGTTACTAGATATCTTGGCTGAACCGCAGCCCCACAATAGGACAAGGAGTTAAAAAAAGTTTAGAGATGCAATTTCTTTACGAATACATAATCGTCTCGACTGTAAGAGGGCTTATGCCAGCGCTTCGGGAACATGCTTATCTTGACCCTGGTTCTGGCAGTTTTATTCTACAATTGATTGTTGCATCGCTGTTGGGCGGTTTATTTTTGATGCGCAGATACTGGAACAAAATAATCTCATTCTTTCGTAATCTCTTCACAAGGGATAACAACAAAGACTGAGCGTAATGGATTCCTCGAATTTCCACCAGTATCTGGGGGCTTCGTTTCGAGACCCGAGCGGATATCTCTTTGTTGAAGGGGGAGTCCTATATCGACAGGTAAATTCAATCTATAAGGAAGATTTCGAAAGGCTAATAAACACTGGCCTATATGATGAGCTGGTCTCTGAAAAACTGCTCATACCTCACCGTGAAGTTCCAAAGTGGGAGAATCTACCTGATGAATGCTACAAAGTCATACAACCAGAAACAATTGATTTTATCTCATATCCATATGAATGGTGCTTCAGCCAGCTGAAAGACGCTGCTCTGGCGACATTAAAAATTCAAACCAAAGCACTTGAACACGATATGGTCCTGAAGGATAGCAGCGCATTTAATATTCAATTCCATAAAGGCAAACCTGTTCTAATTGACTCACTCTCTTTCCAGATATACAAAGAGGGCCAACCGTGGATAGCATACCGGCAGTTCTGCAAACATTTCCTGGCGCCGCTATACCTAATGGCATACAAAGATGTCCGCTTGAGCCAGCTTTTTAGAGTTTACATAGACGGCGTTCCGCTGGATCTCGCAGCCAGGTTATTGCCGTTTCGAGCCAGGCTTTCCTTTCCTGCGCAGATTCATATCATGCTGCACGCTTCGAGTGAAAAGCGATTTGCAGGCAGATCCATTGATTCTTCCCGGAAGATGTCCAGAACGGGAATGCAGGGGTTAATCGATAGTCTGGAGAGAGCGGTTAACCGACTGCGCTGGTCGCCATCCAAGGGCGGCTGGACAGATTACTACGAAACATCAAATTATTCTCAGCAGAGCGAAAAAAGCAAAGAAGATATTATCGCCACGATTCTTGACAGAGTATCGCCTGAAAGTATGTGGGATTTGGGAGCCAATCTTGGTCGATACAGCCGAATAGCAAGCCGCATGGGAATCCCTACAATTTCGATAGACAATGAACCTGCAGCGGTTGAACTTAATTATCAGAATTGCCTGGAAGAAAATGAGACCAACCTGCTTCCATTGCTGCTTGATCTCACAAACCCAAGTCCAGATATGGGCTGGGACAACAGTGAAAGGGAAAGCTTGAAACGGCGTGCTCCCGCAGAAGCTGTATTTGCTCTGGCATTAATCCACCATCTGGCGATTTCGAATAACGTACCGTTGATAAAAATTGCTGAATTCTTTCAACATCTAGGCCGCTGGCTTGTGATTGAATTTGTGCCGAAAGAAGATTCTCAGGTTCAAAAACTTCTTGTATCACGAGAAGATGTCTTCCCTGATTACGACCTAGCTAATTTTGAAAGTGCGTTTTCGGTTTTCTTTCAAATCCACCAGAAATTTGAGATAAATGGCACGCTTCGAACAATCTTCCTCTTGGAGAGCCGCAAATTTGAAAAGGTTACTGGATAAACACTTTTACCCTTTTCTTTTCGCTGCTTACCCGGTACTTGCCCTTTTCGGCAGCAATGTTGAAGAGATCAGGTTCGATACAGCTTTTCGAGCGCTTATTGTCTCGGTATTTATCAGTGTTTTTTTATATTATGTTCTTGTCATGTTAGTACAGGATCGTGATAAAGCCGCCCTGATTACCAGCATGGCGATTATCCTTTTTTTCACCTACGGGCATTTTTACAATCTTCTAAAATCCTCCCAGGAATTGGGCGCTCTTCTGGGTAAACACCGGGTCCTGCTTTTGATATGGGTGGTATTGTTTGCTGCAGGTTTATTCATTATCCTGAAGAAAAAAGTTGCCACCGAATCTCTAAATGGATTGTTAAATATCATCGCAGTAACGGCTTTAATCATCCCTCTAATCCAAATAGGCAGGTTTGAATTCAGCAGTTATATCTCCAAAAGTGGCATTGAGGAACAATATGAAGATACAGTGCCTGCTCAGGAGCACTCGAATGGACAGTTGCCTGATATCTACTTGATTATCCTTGATGCCTATGCACGCGATGACATACTCTTAGGTGAGTTTGAATTTGATAACAGCCAGTTCCTTATGGATCTTGAAAATTCGGGTTTCTTTATTGGAACCTGTTCCCGCAGCAATTACGCCCAGACCAGCCTTTCCTTATCTTCAAGTCTAAACATGAACTACCTCGAGGCGCTGGGAGATAACTATAAACCTGGCAATACCAGCCGGGCAGGCATCAAGGAGCTTATCCAGGACAATAGGGTGCGGAACATATTAGAGAGCATGGGATACCAGATAGTTGCATTTGAGACGGGATTCAATATCACCCAGTGGGAAGACGCTGATATCTATCTGTCTCCACGAAAAGGAGGATTAATAGCGGACAGATTGTTCAGCGGTATCAACGAATTCGAGCTGCTTGTACTTCGCAATTCGCTCGCCCGGATTGTTATTGACGGTGCGGCTTTGCTGCCTGAGATCCTGCAACCAGATCTAAATAACCCAAATAGAATCCACTATGAACGAATACTGTATGTTCTTGAACAGCTGGAAAACCTTCCTGAAGTAGATGGACCGAAATTTGTATTTACCCATATGGTCATCCCGCATGGTCCTTTTGTGTTCGAACCAGATGGAGATTTTGTGGATTATGACAAACCATATTATCAGGGATATAAAGATCAGGTCAGTTTTATTAATCGTAAAATCCTGCCAGTTCTTCAGGAAATTATCCGTCAATCTGACCCTGAACCGATTATCATCCTGCAAGCCGACCACGGCGCTGTCAAATCTCAGCCTGATACGCGTGTGAATATCCTTAACGCATATTATCTCCCCGGTGAAGGAAATGACCGGATTTATAACAGCATATCTCCGGTCAACAATTTTAGAACAATTTTTAACCTTTATTTTGACGGTGATTTCGAAATCCTGGAAGACAACAGTCTTTTTTCGACTTATAACCAACCGTATGATTTTCAGATCATCCCCGAGAGCCGTACAATTTGCACAAAGGGGAATTAAATTCCCCCGCGCAATCTCTGTGATGTTGGGACAAGAAAGCCTGTAACTATCCTTGCGGGGAAATCCCTCATAAAGGTTGCCTTTTATCCAAACGGGATAAAAATCGTTCAACCCGTAACTTAAACGGCTGCGCATGTGCAAAGTCTGAAGCGACCACCTTGAGCAGTGCCGTTCAATCCAGGCTTTATGTGTATAATTTATTGATAAATTTCAGCCCATTACCAAAGTGAGGAAATAGATGAAAATCAGCGTAACACAGGAGAGCGCCCGGGTAACTGTTACCGTTTTTACAGTCAGCGGTATGATCAACCTTGGAACGGTAGGCGAACTGGAAGATGAAGCCAGGGAGTATTATGAAGGGGGAATGCGCAACCTGCTTATCGATTTGAGCGAAGTGGTTTCGCTCACCAGCGCTGGATTACGAGCGCTACTGGGTATATCAAAGATGCTGGAAGACGAAGAAGGGGGTGGGGAGGCTGGTGGAGTCGGAAAGTCGGAACACCTGAAACTTCTTAATCCAAAGCCACAAATCCGGGGGGTGTTGAATATCGCCAGTTTTGATAGCCTATTCGATATCTTTGAAGACAGGGGGGAAGCCCTGGCGGCTTTTTGAAGTAACAATATTCGGAGCAAGTTCGTACGATGCGTGATTAATTACACCCCGCGTCATTCGACCTCCGCCCGGTCAAAGACCACCTCCTCTTTTCCCATCAGCTTCTCAAGCACTTTCCGCTCTATCAGATCGAGGTGGCGCGGGTTAGAGACGTAGTTTAGCTGATCTACCGGCACTGTCAATACCGGGCACAAATTAAATCCAGCGATCCATTCTTCATACAGCTTATTCAGCTGCTCCAGGTATTCCGGGTCAATTTTCTGTTCGTAATCACGCCCGCGCCGGCGTATGCGCTCCATGAGTGTGCTCACTGTGGCTCGCAGGTAAATGACCAGGTCTGGGGGCGGCAGGAACTCTGTCAGCACCTGGTACAGCTCGCAGTAGGCATTGTAATCGCGCTTGTTGATATGCCCGTTTCGGAAGAGATTGCGCGCAAAAATCTCGGCATCCTCATAGACAGTCCGGTCCTGGATAGCGGGACCGGGATAATCAATCAGTTTCCGATGTGTGCGCAGTCGCTTGGTCAGGAAGTAAATTTGGGAGTGAAATGCCCATGTGCGCATATCCTTGTAGAAATCCTGCAGGTAAGGATTCTCTGAGACCGGTTCGTAAAATGGCTGCCATACTAGGCGGTCGGAGAGCAGGTTGACGAGGGATGATTTTCCGACCCCAATATTGCCAGCAACAGCAATAAATTTTTTGGAAATATGCGAATCCATTTGAGCGATTAACCTTGGGCAAGTATATTAGGACGGTAGCTATCCGGATATTCAAATTCGGAGCCGTCTTTTTTCAGGAAGGCGACAGTCAGAGTCTGCTCGTCGTCCATTACAAGTTCCAGCTTATAACCTGGACGATAAGATGTTATATCGACCAGAGTAAGGCAGCCTCCAATTGTTTTTGATTCAGGGATAAACTGTTCCATTGAGTTGGGAGCATTATCGAAAAAGGCTTTTCTGAACAGGGCATCGTTGTCATTGAGGTACACCGCCAGAGGGTATATATTCGATTCGACAAGGTCCTGAAAGAAATGGGTTCCAAAGGATGCTTCCGGAGCGGGGCCTATACTGGGGCCGGTGATTTCGACCAGCGCCCGGGTGTTGTAGATGTCAGCGTAACTTACCGGGACGCCCAAGTCAGGATTAATCGAACCCCACCTGCCGGGACCAATGCAAATAAAAGTCTCTTTTGCAAGAGCAGCGTTCAGGCGCCCGATAGTGCGGCCAACTTCACCTCGGGCTGCCAGTGTCTCCAGTGAGAAGTATTTTTCCGGGGATACATACAAGATATACCGGATCGCGCTAACACGCCCCTGGGGCGCCATGCGTTTGGTCCTGAAAATGATATGCTTCTCCTTCAAATTTGCCGGAATGCGAGCGTTAATTTCCTGGAGGTAACTGAGCGGGCGGCACTGGAGCAGGGCAATTCTTACCTCCGGCCTTGCAGAGGCGGGATCTTCAATATGTACTGTGAACTCCGTATCTACTGGTGAACAATAATGTTTTTCGAGAGTCTGCAGTATCCGGGTAAAAAGTATCGCGAGATCGGTCCGGCGGAAAAGGCCATCGAAGGTAATTACCAGTTTCTTCTCAAGCTCATCCGGCATTGTTATCCGCAAAGGCGCGAGATATCCGTCCTGATCAACCTGGGCGATGTAGCGTGTAATCTGATCGCCCGGGTCAATAGCTTCGTCAATCGGCAGCGATTTGAATTTATTGTCTTCGAGATCAATCAGGTCAACAAAGCGTTGGGAATAGCGGCGGGTATCTCTGGATGACACCTCTGGGTGCAGGTGGGGGTGGCTGAGTGCGACCAGGCGCGGGTAGTCGTTCCCCACCCGATCAACCGCCCGGGTCCCCAACCCCCAAACCAGGCGCAGGAAACCATCTTCCCGGCGGATTTGAGGCGACCAGCGGTACAGGTTCCGACTGAAGGCAACACCAGCTGCATGGGGCAAAAAATAACGCCCAGCAATGTCGCCCTGCACGGTCTGAATTAGCACCGCCATGCGCTCGTCATAATCAATCAGGTCTCTGGTCTGGCGGTAAAGCAGGGCATTCGGGTTCAGGCTGCTGGCATAAATTTTCTTAATCGCCATGGTCAGGTCTTCCAGGTTCTCATCCAGTGTGCCCTGGTTGGGACAGAAATAGCTATCATATTTTCCGGCAAAGGAAGTCCCAAAGTTATCCTCCAGCAGACTGGAAGAACGGACGATAATCGGATTACGCCCGATACTCACAAGCATAATCATCAAGGCTTCGCGGGTCTCCGGAGGAAGCTGTCCTGCTGAAAATTCAGCCTTCAATTGAGGAAAATCCGACCGGATTTCCCCTTCAGTTTTATATTTCTGATCAGCCCAGTGCATCAAATTATTTAGAGCCATGAAGTTATAGAGCAGGTCTGCGCCGATAAAATAAGATTCAGGTATTGATATGGCGTCCCTGATGGTTTCATCTCCAACCTCGTTGAGGATGCGGTAAGCTAAAAGCATTCCGGCTGCTTTTCCGCCAATTTTGCCGTGCCCGATCTTGTGCGTGCGGATTTCATTCAGGTCATCGATTGTGAACCAGTCTTTAGCAATCTTTACGTATGCGAGCTGGTCGCTGATCATTGTCCGAATCAGCACGACCTTAATTTCCTGCAGGCGGGCTTGAAGATGTTTGCGATCCGCAGGCGGTATATTCTCAATCGCCACCGCCTGCTCAAAAAGCATGTTTTGGGGAGCCAGCTCAGGATTGAATGAAACCTGCAGGTCTTCAGCGATCGCACCGCGCTCAGCCAACGTCTGGCGGACAAGTTCGTTAAAAAGATCAAAGGGCAGGTTGTAAGCGAAATAGAAATCAGTCAGGTGCTCGCGCACCCGTGAAAGGCGCAATTCCCAGATATCGGCAGGTTCATCTGCCATAGGATCATTGAGCACCTCCAACCTCTGGGAATGGATCGCCTTTTGCTTCACCTCGGCTTCAAAATCCTCTGGTGAGAGAACGCCGCGTTCGAATAATTCACGCCGCATCCGTGCTCGGATTTGGGTCTGTAAAATAGGGTACTGCGCCAGCGATAAATAGATGTGTAGCGTCCGGTCAGACGAAGCAGGAGGCAGAGTCATATTAATTTTGAAATAAAAAGTCAGCACGTTTGAACAACAACGTGCCAACCTGATTCGGGTGCGAACCCGGTCAGCTGCCGAGGTGCATCGGCATTATGACGTGGGTGAACTCACCCTGACCGTCATCTCCTCCGCTTGGACGAATGACTCCTGGGCTGGTTTCGGTTGAGGTCTCCAGAATGACATGCGGGGTGCGGATCACATCAAGCACTTCTCTCAAGAAACGCACATTGAAGGCTATCGTCAATTCGTTGCCCTCAATGTTAGCGTCCACATTGTTCTCGTTCGAGCCGGTTTCTTCGCTCTGGCCGCGAATGTTGATAAATCCAGGCGACTGCGCATCTCCGGATTTTATTTCCAGACGGGCGATGTGCGATCCTTCCCGGGCGAAAATCTCGGCTTGTTTGCAGGCTTTGAGGAATTCTGAGGTGGATATTACTGCGCGCGTATCACTGGATTTGGGGATGATCTGTTCGTAATCCGGGAAGGTGCCTTCAATTAATTGGGAGACAAGCTCGACATGCTCCAATCGGAACAGAACCTGTCCGCGACCTGCGGGGATGTACATCCGGACGATCTTATCCTTGTCGGTGGCGATCCGGGCAAGTTCACTCAAGGCGCGTGCCGGAACCACGATATTCACCGGGCCAGGGGAGGGGCTGGATAACGGCGCGCTGCGCACCGAAAGACGGAATCCATCTGCGGCAGCCATGGTGATCATGTCCTCTTCGACGGTGATAAGCACACCCGTCAGGATCGGACGGGCTTCATCAATAGAAGCCGCGAATACAACTTGATGGATCATCTCCTTTAAATCAGCCACATTGATTTCCAAACCATCATCCGGTTCAGATACCGGCACCGGGGGAAATTCCTGCGAATCGATGCATTTGATCTCTGTGGTGGAAGCACCGCTGCGCAGGTACAGCGACATCATGCGGACATTAAGTTCCATTTCGACGGCGAGGTCAGGAGCTAGAGTACTTACCAGGTCGGTAAAAGTTCGGGCAGGTACTGTGGTGGAACCCTCATCTTGAATTTTCGCGCCGATCCAGCAGGTGATCCCCAGTTCAAGATTGGTCGCTGACAGGCGAAGGCGTCCTTCATCCGTTGCGACCAGGACATTTGCCAGGACCGGAAGGGTGCTGCGCGGGGAAACTGCTCTCGAAACGATGTTGAGACCATGGGCTAAGTTCTCTTGATTTACATTTACTTTCATGACCGCCGTCCTCTCCTGCGTTAAGATAGTTAGAGTATACAACGAGTGAGGATAAATTGACAAGCATTCACACTAAAAATCCGGGATTCTGAAAGTATCCGGCTTGCTGTATGCGCGGTATAAAAAACCTTTTGAGTGAACCCGGAAAGCTGGAAGAACGTAGGATTATTGAAGATCTGCAGCGAGCTGGAGAGCAATGCGAAATAAAGAATTTGATGATTTGATGAAACTTTTTTTCCAAAGGTGGGCCGTAAAACAAGACGTGCCCAGAGAGCGGTTATCAGATCTTGAAACACGGGTTTTTCGCGATAATAGATACGCTTTTCCCTGTTGTGTAAATCACAACAGAAAGGAGCGGTTTTGGAAATCAAGAATTGTATTTTGGAATGGGAATAATGCAAGAGGCTGTCCAAAAAAAGGTAAATGTCATTCTGAACGGAGTGAAGAATCTCCGATTTAGTCTAGGAGATCCTTCGTTTCACTCAGGGTGACAACCTTTCTTGGACAGCCTCTCTGATCTATAAAAGATTCAATAACTTTGAATTGATAGTTTACACCCAGCCGCGCAGACGCATGGCTTCCGCGACTCTATCTACAGAAACGACATATGCAGCCAGGCGGTTGTGCAAGTTGTGTTTTTCGGCTGTATTGTGCATGGAATGGAAAGCCGCGGTCATTTTGCGGTCCAGCCTTTCGTGTATAATTTCCTCCTCCCAGTAATAATCATATGCGTTCTGGACCATTTCAAAATAGGAGACTGTAACACCACCGGCGTTAGCCAGAAAATCCGGGATGACATAGACACCGTTTTCAAATAGTATCTGGTCAGCCTCTGGAGTTGTGGGACCATTAGCCAGTTCAACGCTTATTTTAGCCTTGATATTCCCTGCATTCGATTGGGTGATAACACTCTCCAGCGCGGCGGGAATTAAAACGTCGACATCCAGTTCCAGCAGTTTCGGGTTTGTTATCTCAGTCGTACCAGGATACCCCACAACGGTTCCATTTTTTTGCTTGAAGGTAAACACTGATTCGTAATCCAGACCGTCTGGATTAACAATGCCGCCTCTCGAATCGGAGACTGCAATAACCTTTAATCCAAGCAGTTCCACTCCCAGCTTGTGGGCGAACGAGCCTGCGTTTCCATATCCCTGGATGGCAGTTGTTGCGCCCTTCAATTCGATGCCGAGCGCCTTTCCGGCTTCTCGCAGGGTGTAGATACCACCGCGCGCGGTTGCGTCGCCGCGCCCTGCAGAACCACCCAGGGGAATTGGTTTGCCGGTAATCACCCCGAACTCATTGTATCCCTTCAGGAACGAGAATTCGTCCATCATCCAGGCCATAACTTGTGGATTTGTATATACATCCGGTGCAGGCACATCCTTCTCAATACCGATCAGACGGCCGACCTGACGGATATATGCCCGGCTGAGGCGTTCCAGTTCACCCTGTGAAAGCTGTCTTGGATTGCAGATAATGCCGCCTTTACCGCCTCCCAGGGGGATATCTACCATTGCACATTTCCAGGTCATCCAGGCAGCAAGCGCTCTGACAGTGTCGATCGTTTCGTCAGGATGGTAGCGAATTCCTCCTTTTGTGGGACCACGGGCATCGTTGTACTGGACCCGGAAGCCGCGAAAAACCTGGGTGCTGCCATCGTCCATTTTTACTGGCAATGTGACGTGCAATTCGCGCAGCGGCCAGCGCAGCAATTCATGCGTGGCAGCGTCCAATTGCAGCACCTTGGCGGCTTCGTCCAGCTGAGCTTGAGCTATGGCGAATGGATTTAATTCTGACATTGATTGATCTCCTTTTTAATGTGGATTAGGTTGGTTGAAATTGATATATTTTTCAGCTGCAAATACAAGTTTTCCTAAATTCAAATTCATCTGATTACGGTACGTATAGCCAGCCGCGTTCTTTCATGGCTTTTACCACACGGTCGATTGCGACAATATAGGCAGCATCTCGCATATAGATTTTTTCTCCCTCCGCGACTTTGAGTACGTCAGAAAAAGCCCGGGTCAGTTTATCATTCAAACGGTCGATTACTTCTTCGCGCGACCAGTAATAATTCATGTCATTTTGCACTCCTTCAAAATAGGATACAGTCACCCCTCCCGCATTACATAATGTGTCCGGAATAAGAAAGATCTTGCGGTCTTCGAATAAACGGTCAGCTTCGAGCGTAGTTGGGCCGTTTGCGCCTTCCGCGACAATTTTGACACGGTCACTGATGGTGTCAACGTTATCCGAGTTGATCTGTCCCTCAAGGGCGCACGGCATCAGAATATCCACATCTTTCTGGATCCATGCGCTGCCTTCCTCGATTATATAACCCTTTCCATGAGCCTGGTTCTTGTCTATGGAACCATATGGATCTGTTATTGAAATAAGCTCGTTAGGCTTGACACCGTCCGGATGGCTGATAGTGTAGGAGGTAAAATCGCGGCGGTCCCAAAAGGAAACGCATTCAACTGTACCGCCCAGAAATTCGGTGAAACCGATGGCGGCATGCTGGGCTACATTTCCAAAGCCTTGGATGGATACGTTGCACCTGGAGGGATCCAGATTGAGGTGCTTGATCGCTTCCCTGAGGGTGTAAATGACCCCGAATCCGGTCGCCTCCATTCTGCCGAGTGTGCCGCCTCCACCAACCGGTTTTCCGGTGATCGCGCCAGGGGTGTATTCTCCCGCCATCTTTGAATATTCATCCATCATCCAGCCCATCATCTGGGGGGTGGTGCCCACGTCCGGGGCTGGGATATCCTGTCGGGGTCCAATCGCCCGCCAGAATTCTGCGATCCAACCCCTGCACAGGCGTTCTTTTTCTGAATCCGCCAGCACGGCGGGGTCAACAGCCACTCCTCCCTTCGCGCCTCCCAGAGGAATATCAACGACTGCTGTTTTCCAGGTCATCCACATTGCCAGAGCCCGGATCGTATCCAGGGTTTCTGAAGGATGAAAGCGTATCCCACCTTTAGCTGGGCCGCGGGCATCGTTGTGCTGGACTCGAAAACCGTAATATATATTCAGCGTACCGTTGTTCATCCGCACCGGAATCTGGAATTTATATTCACGTCTTGGGAAGCGCAGCATTTCGGCGACATAGCTCTCAAGATTGAGGAGTTCAGCCATGTGGTCGAATTGGGCCTGGGCGAGTGTGAAGGCGTTGATTGGATCAGTCATGTTAATCTTAGTGGATTGCGCTGTCTTGGATAACCATGCGTAAAAAATAAGCGGACATACCGGAGGAATGTCCGCTTGAAATACCTTCTTTTATGGACAGTAAAGCGTCCTTGAGGGATGGCAACTCGCCCTTGAGGGACGAAAATCTTCCCATACTTTATCCGCTTCCGAAAAGGTGGATATGATCATAATTTAACAGAACTCGATTGGAGCGTCAAGTGACAAATGCAACAATCAGTTTTATAACTTTTGTTCAGGCTTAGGTTGGTTTGGCGGGCGTTAAAGCCGGAGGCGGAACGTTTAGGAAGGATTAATTATCGAATTCGGCCAGCTGCTTTTCCAATTCGGACTTCACGATCCGGGGGTTGGCTTTGCCTCCGGTCTGGCGCATCACCTGTCCTAAAAACCAGCCGAAAAGCCCGGTCTTCCCTTCCAGGTACTCGTTAACCTGGGCGGGATTTTCGGCAAGAACCTCACTGACCAGATCTGCAATCTTTTTGGAATCCGAGATCTGACGCAGACCGCGCTTTTCGATGATCTCCCCGGCTGCATGACCGGTCTCCATCATCTCGAGCAGGACAGCTTTGGCGGTGTTCTGGTTAATGGTACCTTCCTGCAATATCTTAAGCAATTCAACGAGCATCTCAGGCGGGGTTCTTAATCTGTTAATCTCCGTACCGGTCTCGTTCATATAAGCGAAGATCTGCCCGCTGATCCAGTTTGCGATTATTTTCGGGGGGATTTCCTCCCCGGAGGCTGCAGCCGATTCAAAGTAGTCGGCGACGGGTCGCTCGGCAGTCAGAACTGCAGCATCGGTAAGGTTCAGACCGTATTGCTCTTCAAAACGCCTCAGCCTCGTGTGCGGCAGTTCGGGCAAACCTGTCCGGATTGATTCAATCCAGCCCGGCTGGATCTCAAGCGGGGGCAGGTCAGGCTCCGGAAAATAGCGGTAATCGTGAGCTTCTTCTTTACTGCGCTGTGGAATGGTTCTGGCAGCTTTTTCATCCCAACCGAGGGTTTGCTGTATCACGGGTTTTCCCTGGATGTGAAGATTAATCTGGCGCTCGATCTCGTAACTCACCGCCTCTTCCAAAGCCCGAAAACTGTTCAGGTTTTTTATCTCGGTGCGAGTCAAAAATTCAGAACTGCCTTTAGGGCGGACGGAGACGTTAGGCTCAATCCTCAGCACTCCTTTTTGCATGTCGCCCGAATTAACCTCCAAGTAGCGGAGGATCGAGCGCAGCGCGGAGGCATACAGGCGGACCTCGGCGCCAGAGTTCAGATCCGGTTCAGAGACGATCTCCAGGAGCGGAACCCCTGCCCGGTTGAGGTCAATCAGCGAATAACCATTCCCATTAGCATCCACGTGGGTCAATTTGCCGGTGTCTTCTTCCAAATGTACGCGCCGGATGCGGATCTCCTTCTGGTTGTTTTCAGCTAGGATCACGAGCGAACCGTTTGTTGCAAGAGGTTGTTCGTACTGTGAAATCTGGTAGCCTTTCGGGAGATCGGGGTAGAAATAATTCTTGCGGGCAAAAATGCTCACAGTGTGTATTTTGCAGTTTAACGCCAGAGCCACTCGCAGGGCGTATTCAACCGCGCGCTGGTTGATCACCGGAAGCACACCCGGCATCCCTGAACAAACCGGGCAGACAGCCGAATTCGGTTTGGCGGTGGTCAGGTCGACTACCGGGCAGGCGCAGAACATTTTTGAAACCGTTTCCAGTTCTGCATGTATTTCCAATCCAATTACAGCCTCGAATTCAGTTTTGTATTTCATTTCTTACAAAAGCAATTTTTCATTACATTAAAAAGAACTTTGTTCCGGGAGGAAAGAAACGGTTAACGCTGTTCGATTTTCCAGGCGTCGCCAGCTTCAAAATAATGCAAATCGAATACGCGGTCATCTGCTGCAACCACCCGGAAAAACCTGCCTTCTGGGGTGCGCCAGCGGGCGATTATCCTGGAAATTTCAAAGCGGTTTCCGTCCAGCAGGATAGATACCGGACGGTCCGGATATTCATTTCCGGAATAGCAGAAAACCTTTTCATCGGCTTGTATATCCATACAATCCCTAATCCGCCTGCAATCATGAATCAAACTGTAAGTACGGTGTCATCGCCGGCGTTGATGACCTTCCATCGCCCCTCGAGCTGGGCGTTACGGCCAATCAGGGAACCCTCTAGGATCACGCCGTCGGCGCGAGATTGTTCTTCAAAGATCGAATTTTTTATCACACAGTCCTGAATCTGGCATTCTGCGCCGATTGACACAAACGGTCCCACTACTGCGTTTTGAATTCGCGCGGAGGGGTGCACAAAAACCGGTGGGACAACTTGGAACTCAGCCCGCCTGGAGGCTTCGGTGGTGTTGTCACACCCGTTCTCAAGCAAATAGCGGTTGGTTTCCAGCAATGTCTGCGGAGTTCCTGCGTCCAGCCAAACATCAACTGTTTCGGGTCGCATTTCTAACCCGCGTTCTAACATGATATTGATTGCATCCGCGAGAAAAAATTCACCCTTTAGCTGGACGTCCCTTTTCATCTGTTCTTCAATTGCGGCGATTAATTCTCCTCCTTCTCTGAAGAAATAAAAGCCGACCACAACTAGATTATCCTCGATCGAGTCTGGTTTCTCTATCAGGCGAGTTACCAGACCGTTATCATTTAACCTTACGACTCCGAATCGGCGCGGGTCAGGTACCTCCTTTACCCAAACAATCGCCCCGGATTTTTCGTTATCCAGGAATGAGAGGTCGGTTTCGATAAGCGTATCCGCAAACACTACCAGGGTCGGACCGGAAATGAATTCCTTTGCCAGATGAATCGCGTGAGACTGCCCACGTGGATTATCCTGGAGCACAAATCTCGAACGTAAATCCGGGTAGGATGTTTCGATGCAGTCCTCTATTTGATCGGATAGATATCCAACAATATTGATCAGTTCAATTTCTTTAAAATCCGGGTAAGTCGCCAGGCTATCAATCAGATGATTAAGGACGGTCTTGCCGGCAACGCTGACCAGCTGTTTTGGCTTGCTCCAGGTATGCGGACGCAAACGGGTGCCCAGTCCTGCCATGGGAATCACTACTTTTAATGTTTTGTCTTTCATTTGACGGTTTTCCTTTAAACGCGGATGCTAAAATAAGCAAGGCAATTATAACCTTTTGGATGGCAGAAGATTCAACAGGCACCTGCCTGATGTCTGGATTTTGAAAATTGGCTTGAGAAAAACGTAATTTTATTGATGTCCCAGTATTGGATGCGGGAGGTAAGGCTCTTCTAGGTAAGATAGGTCATCATCGGTAAGCTCAACCGACATGGCACTCACTGCCTCATCCAGGTGATTCGGCTTACTTGCGCCGATGATGGGAGCGGTAATGCCAGGTTTGTGAAAAAGCCAGGCTAGAGCGATTTGAGCTGGTTTAACGCCGAGCCGATTTGCTAGAGCCATCACCCGTTCCAATACCTCATAGTCATTATCGCGTGTATAGAGGCTTTGACCGAAAGCATCTGTTCGGGCTCTGGTTGTCAGCCCTTCCTGGTTGCGGGGCCATTTGCCGGCTAAAAAACCGCGCGCCATCGGACTCCATGGGATCAAACCCACCCCTTCTGCAATGCAGAGAGGGATCATCTCGCGTTCTTCCTCGCGGTAAACCAGATTGTAGTGATCCTGCATTGAAATGAACCGACTCCAGCCGTATTGATCGGCAAGATATAACGATTTCGCAAACTGCCATGCATACATGCTGGATGCTCCGATATACCGAACTTTTCCAGTTTTAATCAGGTCATTTAATGCATCAAGGGTTTCCTCAATCGGGGTTTCGTAATCCCAGCGGTGTATCTGGTAAAGATCGATGTAATCCGTTCCGAGTCTGCGGAGCGAATTTTCAACGGAGTGCATGATATGCAGTCTAGAAAGCCCGCGCTGGTTGGGACCATCACCCATGGGCCAGTATAGTTTTGTGGCTAAAACAACCTCATCACGGCGGGCGAAATCACGCAGGGCACGCCCGGTGATCTCCTCGCTGACACCGAGTGAATATGCATCCGCGGTATCGAAGAAGTTAATTCCCATTTCAAGAGCGCGTTTATAGAAGGGTCGGCTTTGGTTCTCTTCCAACACCCATTCGCGCCAAGTGGATGTGCCGTAGGTCATTGTACCCAGGCAGATGCGCGATACTTTTAATCCCGACCGTCCCAGATTTATGTATTCCATAATTATTATCCCTTAACCAGTTCTTCTAAATCAGTGATTGTACTTTCGGCGAGGTCAACCGCAGATTGGAGGGTTGATTCATCGAAGGCGAATTTGGCGCCAGCTGCATTAAATAGTTCTGGGAGCGTAGCTGTGGCGCCAAGAGATAGCATATGGCGGTAATCGGCGACTGCCTGAGCCTGGTTATGGATAGCGTTGCCCCATATCTGAAAAGCGCCAAGCTGGGCAAGTCCGTATTCTACATAGTAAAACGGGACCTGATGGATGTGCAGTTTTCGCTGCCACCCGGTCTCCATTTCATCATCTAGGCCACTCCAATCCACACCAGGCATGAATCTGCCCCAGAGTTCGCTCCATTTGCGGTCGCATTCAGCAGGATCTAGAGCGGTTCTATGGTTGAGGTAAACCCAGTGCTGGAAGGCGTCGACTACCGCCATATAAGGCCAGAAAAAGAGCGCGTCGCTGAGGTGTTCAATACGGGCGCGGGCTGCATCCTGAGGAGGGTAGAACCCGCCTGTTTCCCTGGAGAGATAGGGAGCTGCCAGCAGTTCCATACCCATTGAAGCAACTTCTGCGATCTCCATCCCGATATCACGCTGCTGAAGGTATGGCAGGTGAACGGTATCGAACACGTGAAAAGCATGCCCGCCTTCGTGAATCATTGTCTGGACATCGTCGTGGATGCCGACAGCGTTCATAAAGATGAAGGGGCGTTTGACGGCTGGCAGGGATTCGCAGTAACCGCCCGGCGCTTTCCCTTTGCGGTTTTCCAAGTCAAGCAAGCCCTCACTGCGCATGATTGCGAAATATGCGCCCAGCTCGGGGTCGACCCGGTTGAATATCCGCTGGGTAGTATTCACCAGTTCATCCACATTGCTGAAAGGCCTCAGCGGCGGTTTGTTGTATGGGTCAATGTTCAAATCCCAGGGTCGCAGCGTACCTAGGTTTAGGTTTTTCCGGCGTTTCTCATACAGACGTACCGCTGCAGGAACGACCACTTTTTCAATAGAATCGTGAAACTGCAGGCAGTTTTCAGGCGTATAGTCGAACCGCAGCAGGTTTACCCAGCGGTAAGCGCGAAAATCAGGAAAATTGGCGTTTTGGAAGATCTTCTGGCGCAGATTTAAAAAGCGAACCCAAAGCTCATCGATTGCCGAACGATCCTCAAGCTGGCGTTGAGCCGCCAATCTCCAGGCTTTTTCCCGTTTTTCCCGATTGGGATCCTGGAAAACCCGCTGCAGTTGAGGCAGGGTGATTTCCTCTTCCTCCCAGGTAATCGTCTGGGCGCCGATGATTTTATCGTACTCTGTTGAAAGTTTAAATTCCTGGGACAGCAGCGGCAAATTTTCCTCGCGGTAGATATCCGCCTCCGCCTGCATGTTACGAAGTTGAAGTCCGAAACCGCTGGGTTTGAGACCGCTTTCCAGCAGTTTTTGTCTTAACCGCTGTTCTGCGCTTTCAGCCTGCGGGTAGATCTCATCCAGGAAGAAGTTATACATTTCTTCAGCATTCTGATCGTTTGTGTCAACGGTTGTGGCGATATATAAACGGTTGGCTGTTTCCCGAACGATTTCGCTCACACGGGACCAGTCAGCTAACCATTCCGGCAGGATTTCGGGATTTAATGGACAGTCAGACAGCTCCTGGTAATAAGGGGCGAAGCGGATCCATTCCCAATTGAGCGTTTCAAGCGCGTTGTCCGGCAGTGAAGTGATCATTATTTACCTCGTTGTTTTTTCAATGGGTTTCTCCAGATGGTGCTGGGTGATAGCTTGGAAGGCGTTCCCAACTTTAAATAGCAGGTCTTCATTGAATGGCGCTCCCATTAACTGAATCCCGACCGGCAGGCGGGACTGGTCAAGACCCGCAGGGATTGTCAGGCCTGGAATACCTGCTAGGTTGGCTGGTATCGTGAATATATCCTCCAGGTACATAGACAATGGGTCATCGGAATGCTCGCCGATCTTGAACGCGGTCGAAGGGGCGACAGGCGCGGCGATAATATCTACCTTTTCGAATGCGCGCTCGAAATCGTTTTTGATTAATGTACGAACCTTCTGGGCCTGGCCATAATAGGCATCGTAATAACCTGCGGAGAGGGCGTAAGTGCCGAGCATAATCCTCCGCTTGACTTCCGGGCCGAATTTTTCGCCGCGTGTTTGGCTGTTGATTGCCTGAATTGAATCCGCATCTACACGCGGCCCGTAGCGGATTCCGTCATAACGGGCTAGGTTTGCTGAGGCTTCTGCTGGCGCGATCAGGTAGTACACAGGCACTGAGTACTCGGTGTGAGGCAAACTGATCGTCTCAATAAGAGCGCCGTGATCTTGCATAATATTAATCGCCTCTTTTACTCGTGCTTCTACCTCCAGCTGCATACCAGAGATAAAGTATTCCTGCGGAACGCCGATCCGGAGCGAATTAAGAATGGTTTCTGGGGGCTGTTTGAAAGAGAATTGCGGGACTGGGGTATCAACGGATGTGGAATCCAGAGGGTCATGACCCGCAATCAGGTTAAATATCCAGGATACATCCTCAACATCCTGCCCCAGCACACCAACCACATCCAGGGATGAGCCAAATGCGATTAATCCATACCGGGAGACTCGCCCGTAAGTGGGTTTGATTCCGGTGACTCCGCAGTATGATGCCGGTAGGCGAACACTGCCGCCGGTATCGGTGCCTAGCGCGACGGGAGCCATATTCGCGGCAACTGCGGCAGCGCTGCCCCCGCTGGAGCCGCCGGGGACGCGGTTTGGGTCCCAGGGATTACGTGTGACGCCGTAAGCTGAATTCTCAGTTGAAGACCCCATTGCGAATTCATCGGTGTTTGTTTTACCGAGTACAAGAGCCCCCGCAGCGATTAAACGCGCTGCCGCGGTCGCGTCGTAAACAGGTTTGAAATTTTCGAGTATTCGTGAACCGGCAGTGCAGCGCAATCCGCTTACACAGAGAACATCTTTTATCGCTATCGGTACGCCAAGCAGAGGTTGCAGGTTAGTTGCGGCATTTTTTCTCCAGGCAGCAAGCTGGTGGTCTGCCTTATCAGCCTGTTCAAGCACGTTCTCTGGCTCGATACTGATAAAGGCATTAAGTTGCGGTTCAAGAAGTTCGATTCGGTCAAGATATGCCTGGGCGAGCTCGCGGCTGGAGTAATCTCCCTTTCTAAGCGCGCCGGTTATTTGCTTGAGAGTCAATTGGCTGAGATCAGGCATGCAGTGTGGTTATTTGTATTGAATCAATCTAAAATTGGGGGAACCTTGAACTGGCCTTCTTCCGTAAGCGGAGCGTTGAGCAGCAATTTTTTCTCTCCAATACCCGGCCTTGAATGGTCGGGACGCAGCGCCGTATGATATGGCACAACGCTGAAAGTGGCGGGAACCAGGGTCGTATCCAGATTTCCCAGCCGGGAGGCATAGTCCAGGATTTTTGACAACTGATCGCGGTAAATCTCTTTCTCTTCGGGTCTGAGGCTTAAGCGTGCTAGTTCAGCGATATATTCAACCTCTTCAAGGGTGAGACTCATGGAATCGATTATATCACCAACCCTTCCGGGTGATCATCAGTGCCAGGAGCTGGCATACCAGCGCAGATAAATCTCTAAGTGATTCTGCCAGTATTCCTGGTTGTGTTCACCTGTGAATTGGTGCCACTCATGCGGCATGCCTTTTTCATCCAAAAGATCGCCAAACCACCTTGCCGATTCGGAAATTTCCGGCGGTTCCCGATCGCCCAGATCAATGAATATGCGCGGGATTTGGTTGGCTGGGATCAACTCAATCTTTGCACCGAACCAGACCGGGTTGTTATTCAACACAGCCGGGCTGTGGGCTCCCAGCGCTCCGAAAACCTCCCAGTGTGTAATCCCCAGTTCAATTGCCCACCCCCCGCCGTGTGAAATACCTCCAACAGCCCGCCCTTCACGCTCTCGAATTGTGCGGTAATTATGCTCGATAAATGGCAGCAACTCTTCTATGACCGCCCGGTCGAAAGGGTGTGATTTCGAACTGTTATTCAGCTGTTCGTAAGGCATTACCATGATAAATGGCGCCACTTGATTTGAAGCGATCAATTTATCAACAATCTCATCTGCGCCGAGTTCATCCCACTGGCTGTCGCGGTACCCCTGACCGTGAAAAAGGTATAGGGTTGGATATTCTGTTTCGGGAGACATTGCGTAGCAGGGGGGCAGGTAGATCCTGAATTTCAGGTCGTAATCCAGCAGATCGGATTCGACCATCCCGTTTTCAATCGTCCCTTTTTTCTGCGAGCAGACGCTTTGGCTGGCGGGCAGTGTGGCACTAGGCAAGACGACGTCCCGGGTGACCTTTGCCGGGCTTGTTCTTTTCGGCGGGAGGCGTGTTTCAGTAGAATCAGCCGTTACAGGCGCGGTGTTTGCAGGTAGAGACGGGGATTGAACTGTCACACGCGCTTGGTTATCTCCCGTTGGGCTGAGATCTATCGGGTTTGCTGCGCAGGAGAGGAGAAACAGAGAAAGTAAAATGGGCGAGAGGCGGTTCAAAATGGTCTTAGCTGTTTTATGGATTAATAACACACGCCGCAGGAACCAATATTCCTCCGGCGCAGTTAATACTTGTGGTAAGGCCGGCTGCAAAAACAATTACAAAAGCCGGATTGGTTTTTGTTCAGCGCTCTTCCACAGTAAACCTGATCGCAGTCCGTATTTTATCATCGATCTGAACATCGACAAATTCTGAGATGAATACGACCTCGTAGCCATCCTCCTGCAAATATCCTCTGGAAAGCGCTAGCGCTTTTACAGCCTGGTTCACCGCTATCGCGCCGATTGCCTGGACTTCTGCGCGGTGATTTTCTCGAAACACCCCAGCGATTGCACCCGCAACTGCCGATGTGCGTGAGGTACCTGAGACTTTGATGATATTCATGGTTTGTCCCTCCCTTGGCAAGAAACATGTAACCATAAACTAGGTGCACTTTGTTGTGACTTAATATTTTACAGGAAATCTTGACGTGAAGCAAGCGGTAAATATGCCTCTTGATTTGCAAAGGGGTCTATGGCACAATACCAGTGGGATGAGACGCTGGCTATTATTTATATTGGCTATCGCAGCAGGGGCGGCAATTGGCATTTTTTACGGCTGGAGGATCAACCCGGTCGAATACAGCGATACGGTCCCTGCGAGACTGCGCCAGGATTACCGGACAGACTATGTGCTGATGGTCGCGGAAGCGTTCAGCAAGGACCAGGATATGGCACTCGCGGTAGAAAGGCTAACTTTTTTGGGTGGAAAATCGCCGGATGGAGTAGTGATTGAAGCGATAAATTTTGCTGACCAGGAAGGATACCGCAGCACTGACCTGGCTCTAATGAACGACCTGGCTGACGAGATGGAATTTTTCCAGAAAGTATTGGAGACGCCGGAGCAATGACCAGGGAAGAGCGTGGAAACTGGTACCTGATTACCGGGGTTGTGGTTGGGCTGGCAATTGGCCTTTTATACGCCTGGCTTATCAATCCTGTCGATTATGTCGATACAGCTCCTAATACGTTAAAACCGTTTTATAAAGACCAGTACCGGGTTATGATCGCTGCAGCATATGACGCCAATCCGGATATTGTGCGGGCAAAAGCGCGCCTTGAACTCCTGGGCGATGAAGATGCATATCGGGCAGTTGCCGAACAGGCTCAGCATACACTTTCTGAAGGGGGGACTCCGGAGGAATCCCAGGTGCTGGGAAAACTTGCTGCCGCATTGGGAAAGGAGTTGCCCATTTCAGTTAAGACACCGACTGAAGAAGATTGATATAGAGCTGTTCATTTACCGGTTAATCACTGTAGATAGTTATGAAGATTGTCCTGGATCGAAGATCTTGTAACTGCTGGGAAGCAGCCTTTGAGACCCACTTCGGCTGGCATTTTCTGAGAGATGAAATCACGCCGGTGGGCTGCACCGTAGAAATCGCAGATGACGGCAAAGAAGAAATCGCTTTCTTAATAAAAGACCGGGATAATGTCGATAAGATCCTGGTAGTGGGCGAGAGCGACAGGGCGGATGCCTATGATTCATGGTTAAACGCCTGGCAAAAACAACAAAAAGAATCAGGCAGATAATAAACCCTTTAATCGCAATTCCAATCCGGAGTATCGCCGGGCGACTTTGTCGTTTTTCACAGCGATCGCTATAGCGCGCTTGTTACCCACAAGGACGCAGAGTTTTTTCGCCCGGGTAACTGCTGTGTATAAAAGGTTGCGCTGCAGCATGAGGTAGTGCTGGGTAAGCACAGGCAAGACCACCGCAGGAAATTCTGAGCCCTGCGATTTATGAACCGATATCACATAAGCCAGAACTAACTGGTCACATTCAACCCAATCATATTCCACAAAGCGGCCTTCAAATTCTACGATGAGGGTGTGTTGTATCTCATCAATTGATTTCAACATGCCGATATCCCCGTTGTACACGCTTTTGTCGTAATTATTCTTGACCTGCATCAGTTTATCGCCAACCCGGAAATTAATTCCGAAAAGCGTTTTCTCGGACAGTTTCTTCCTAGGAGGATTGATAATCGATTGCAGGCGTTCATTCAGGGTATTGACCCCGCATGGACCCCGGTACATTGGGGATAGAACCTGGATATCCTGTCCGGCTTGAAAACCAAATGTTTCGGGAATCCGCCTGGTTACGATATCACAAATCCAATCGGCAGCCTGTTCGGCATCATTTGCCGGGAACAGAAAAAAGTCGGAATCAATTGGTTGTGAGGAATCGCTTTTTGAACCCGCGAAATTGGGGATTTGACCCTGATTTATGCGGTGGGCATTGCGGACTATCTGGGAACCGGCAGCCTGCCGGAAAATCACCTTTAACTGGTTTACCGGTGCGATGCCGCTGGAGATAATGTCGCGCAATATATCTCCAGCACCAACCGATGGAAGTTGATCTGCATCCCCTACAAGCAGAATATGCGTTCCGGGACGGAGGGCTTTGAGCATATTATGCGTCAACAGCAAATCCATCATGGAAACCTCATCCACAACAAGCATGTCAATATTCAGGGGATTCTGGTCGTTGAATTTAAATCCTTCTCCGGGCGAATATCCCAGCAGGCGATGGAGCGTGCTAGCCGGGTGATCGGTTGCCTGAGCCAACCTTTTAGCGGCTCGCCCGGTGGGGGATGCAAGCCGGAAGGATTTATTTTCCGAAACCAGGATATTAATCAGGGCTTTTACAGTGGTTGTTTTTCCGGTCCCTGGACCGCCGGTGAGCACACTTACCGGGGAACCTAGGGCGGTTTTCACCGCGGTTCTCTGTTCGGGGGAGAGCGCCGGATCTATCTCAAGGAAAGCCGGGGGAATGTCGCTCAACCTGGTTGGGAAACTGGCGGCAAATGAAGACAATCTTTCCGCAACTTTTTTTTCACTGTGATAATAAGGTGTCAGGTAAATAGCCCGCATTCCATCCGATTGTTCTATTGCGTGGCTTGCAGGATCTTGTTTAGATCCTGCCGAAGAAGCTGTTCCACTGGCTGGAAACCATTCTCCGATAATTGAGCCTTCTTTTAGAAGCTGTTCATATGACTGGCTGATTAGTTCATATTGAATTTGGAGAAGGTCTTCAGCTGAGCGGGATAGTTCTTCCTTTGGTAGGAAAACATTGCCGTCTTCAGTACTTTTGTTCAGGCAGTATATAACGGCGGATTGAATCCGGGAGGGATGATCTGCTGGCAGACCAAGAGATTGGGCAATTTTGTCGGCAGTTTTAAATCCCACTCCGTATATATCGCGCGCCATCTGGTATGGATCCGCGCGAACAATATCCAATGCCTGTACCCCGTATTGCTTATAGATCTTAACAGCCAGATTTGTGCTGACGCCATAGCTGTGCAGAAACAGCATTACCTCCTTAACCTGTCTCTGTTCTTCCCAGGCTGAGGCGATCAGGCTGAATCTTTTCTCTCCAATGTCCGGGACTTCCAGCAAGCGCTCGGGCTGGCTCTCAATAATTTCAAGTGTGTACTCTCCGAACTGGTTCACAATCCGGTCCGCAAGGCGCGGACCTATACCTTTTATCAACCCGGATGACAGGTAGCGGCGGATGCCCGTCAACGTAGCGGGGAGTCTCTGTTCGCAGGACCTGACTGAGAACTGGCGGCCATGTCTGGGATGCTCGATCCACTCGCCACTCAATTCGAGGTGTTCTCCGGGCGAAAGTTCGGGAAGGTTGCCGGTCACTGTGACCAGCCCAAGCTGGGTTAACTGGCTGCTTAATGGCTTTTCCGGGAGCAGACGGATAACACTGTATCCGTTTTCTGGGTTGTAGTAAGTAATGCGCTCCACAGAACCGGTTAGGGATTCCATGGGACTAAGTATCAAGTATCAGGTAGATGGTGTCAAGTGAGGGGGCAAAAAGGACTTTATCTTCAGGGTAGTTTGCCGCTGTTTGCCCAATCGTCGCCCACAATGACTGAAATGTCAACTGGACTGGTCGGGTCATTCACGTAGAAGATACGGATCGGATCAATCGTCATTAAATCGACCAGGTATTTTGTTGTGTATGGGGCGCCGTTGTAATAAGTGATTTCAGTATATGGAGTGACTTTTTCAGAGTTGCCGGTTTCAACGACATTGATATTCAATGATTTTAAATAGTCGGTGGTGCTAGCCGCCAATCCTGGTGTATAACTGCCGTTCAGAACTTTAACGCGAGCGCCTTCTGCCTGGATTGTCTGAGCTGGATCTGCACCTGCTGCCGAGGGGCTGATTGCGCCGGTCGAGGTGAAAATCTCGTCACGCAGCAGGCGGATCTTTTCGGTTAACGGTTTCAGGACTTCCTGCTCGCCGTCCGGTGATGTGGCGAAAGTTATTTGATCTGAGCCGATTGCACCGCGTTTAATGTTCTCTTCCGGTATATGAGTCGCCATCCAGCCCAGCCGAATCGCCTGATCCAGGTTCATGTTGGTGTTGACACCTGACGAGAGCTCGTTGTACAGGATAGGAGCCTTCGCAAGTAGATCCGGCCACATTTTGGGGCGCATAATCTGTTTACGGATTGCCAAAACCACCTGCTGCTGGCGTTCAGATCGGTCGAAATCGCCGCCTTCGGTTTTGCGGGCCCGGACGTAAGCCAGAGCCAGCTCTCCAGGGAGCGTATGCGTTCCGGGCTTGAGCCATTTTGTGTTGTTATCTCCGAGAGGATCGAGTTTTATTCGCTCGGAAACTTCCACTTTCACTCCGTATATCTCGTCGATAAACCGCACAAAGGCTCCAAAATCGACCTGGGCGTAGAAATCAATTGGAACGCCAAGCAGCTCCTCAACTGTGTCCACGGCTAACTGAGGTCCGCCGCCTGGAAGCTGGTAAGCCTCACCGAGCTGGTATGCGGTGTTGATACGCCCGTAATTAAATCCCGGTATGTTTACCCATAGATCGCGTGGAATAGAAAGCATGCCGCCGGTCTGGGTGACCGGGTCAAATGTAAGCAGGATCATTGTATCCGTTCGAGGGGGACCCTCTCCGGCGGACCAATCACGATAATCCAATCCCATGACCAACATGGTTACTCTCTCTGCGCCGTCCCATTCCGGCGGTGGTGGCCCATCACTGGGTTGGAGCGGGGTGGTGGCATCCTGGATGACAAGCTCCCCTGATTCCTGCGGGGCAGGATTGGATTCCTTGATGGTAATGCCCGGCAAACCCGTCAATTCCCAGGCGATTACAAAATCACGAAACGAAACATAAGTCAGATAGGCAGTCAGCAGCCCGGCGATGATAAAACCAGCCAGAACCGCGATGCGCAGATATCTTGTGGTTTGCGACTCGGATTCTTTTTTACTGTTGTTAAATTCATCAGTCATTTTCATAGCCTTCTGCCAGTAAATCCGGCAGTTTGAACCAAAAGCGGCGAAATTATATCACGGTATAATTGCGGCGCAATCCGGTTTAATCGCAGCCTAATTTGACCCTTTTTTATAATTAACGATGAGCCTGCTCTCAGCCCAAAACCTGGCAAAATCATACGGCGCGAAAGATATTTTTTCTGGAATCACGATCGAGGTTCCCCGCCAGGCTCGAATCGCAATCCTTGGTCCGAATGGAATAGGCAAGACCACGTTGCTCCGGATTCTGCTGGGATTGGAAGAACCGAGTGAAGGGCTGGTGCAGTCTGCGAAAGGTCTTAATGCAGGATACCTTCCCCAGGAAGCTGGTTTTCAGGCTGACCATAGCCTTTGGGAGGAGTGCCTGAAGGCGGTAAAAGGTTTACTCGAACAGGAGGCGGAGCTTGCCAGGTTGGAGAAAGAGATGAGCCAACCCGATCTTGCGCAGGATGCGCTTGAGAAATATGGAAAACTACAGCAGACATTTGAGATTGCCGGGGGATACACATATGAAACCCGCATGCGCAGCGTCCTGAGCGGGCTTGGATTCGCAGAGCGCGACTACTCGCGCCCACTGACCCAGCTTTCCGGCGGTCAGCGAACGCGAGCAAGGTTGGCGCGGCTGCTTCTCTCTGACCCGGACCTGCTTGTTCTAGATGAGCCTACTAACCATCTTGATATCTCTGCGGTTGAATGGTTGGAAAATTACTTGGAAAAATGGGAAGGCTCGATCCTGCTCGTCTCTCACGACCGCTACTTTCTTGACCGGGTGGTCGACACGGTCTGGGAGATGAGCCAGATGGGAATAGAGGTATACCGGGGTAATTACAGCGCGTGTGTTGAACAGCGCCAGGATAGATGGGAGCGTCGCCGGTCAATATTTAAGTCTGAGAAGGAACGCCTGTTGAAAGAGCTTGACTATATCAAGCGCAATATCGCCAGCCAGAGAACCCAGCTTGCAAAAGGTAAGTTAAAACGGCTCAGCCGGGAGGTCCAGGCGATCGAGAGTCTCGGAACGGAAACGGTCAGGGGTATGAGTTGGGGGGAAATCAGCTCTGAAGCGGATATCTCCGAGCATGCTATGGGTCTTGCGGAGGTAGAAAGTCGTATTAAAGCTTTGAGGGAACCTTCCAACCGCCCGCCGCAGTTGAGCATGGATCTCAAAACCAGCCACCGGTCTGGAGAGCTGGTGTTAAGAACCCTCGGTCTGGAAATCGGGTACCATGATGAAGGCAAACCGCTTTTCAGGTCACCGGACCTTCTGCTCAGACTGGGAGAGTGTGCTGCTGTTATCGGTCCGAATGGAGCCGGAAAGACCACATTATTGAAGACACTTCTGGGTCAGGTGCCGCCCTTCAGTGGAGAGGTTGTCCTTGGAGCCAGTTTAAAGATTGGATATTTTGCCCAGGCTCATGAGGATCTGGACCCACAGCGAACACTGGTACAGGAGGTAGAGTCTGTAGTCCCAAAGATGCTCCTGGCGGATATCCGGAATTACCTGGCGCGATTTTTGTTCCAGGGAGAGGATGTTTTCAGAAAAGTATCGACATTGTCAGGGGGTGAGCGCGGCCGGTTGGCTCTGGCGTTACTGGCGCTCAGGGATACCAACCTGCTTTTGCTGGATGAGCCGACAAACCACCTGGATATCCCATCCCAGGAAATCCTGCAGGAAGTCCTGATGGATTATGCAGGTACGATGATGCTTGTTTCGCATGACCGTTATCTAATTGATGCGCTGGGTTCGCAAATTTGGGAGATTCAACCTGACCAGGCTGGGCTTAGAGTTTTTCATGGTTCTTACAGCGAATACCACCAGCAGCAGGTTGAGACGGAAATTGAAGGAACACCTGCAGATGCCAGAAAAATGCAAAAAAACCTGGCTGAAAGGCGTAAAGCAAACGCGGAATTAAAACTGGCTAGGCAGCAGCGCGCACGCTTGCAGGAGGTCGAGAACCGGATCGCGGATTTAGAAAAACAACTCGGTGAGATTTCAAAAGAGCTTGAGAATCCGCCAGATGACCATACAAAGGTGCTTGAGTTGGGGGAAGGTTATATTCAGGTACAGGTCCAGATGGATCAACTTCTGGAAGAGTGGGAAGCGTTAAACAACCGCCTTAAACTGAAAAGTGGTTAAGTCCCCCAATCTCGCAGGTAAAGGAAATCATATCCGACGGTGCGGTTGCTCAGCTTGGCGACCGGTGGCATAATGCGCTTGAAGTGACTTTGCCTCATGCGCTCAATTACCCGCTCAACGAATTCCGGTTTAAAACCCGATTTGATGCAATCCTCGGGACGGTAACGTTCATCCACCAGCAGGTAGAGCATGCGGTCGACATTTTCATATGTGAAGCCCAGTTCATCTTCGTCGGTTTGGCCGGGCCATAGGTCAGCACTTGGAGGTTTATCGATAATCGTCTGCGGTACACCCACTGCCCTAGCAAGTTGTCGAACCTGAGTTTTATACAGGTCGCCAATAGGGTTGAGAGCGCAGGCAGAGTCGCCATAAATTGTTGTATAGCCTAATAGGATCTCCGTTTTATTGCCTGTGCCGATAACAAGCCCTTTAAAAGCCGCCGACTGGTCATAAAGCACCAGCATACGCGCCCGAGCCATGGCGTTGCCGCGCCTGATCTGGTCTGCATCCGGAAAAAGTTCAAAGAGCGGTTCGACAATATCCGTAATCGGTACGGTTAGCGACTGGATTCCAAGGTCATCGATCACAAGCTGGGCATGCTCCAGCGAATCCCGAGAGGAGGCTTTGTAAGGCATGCGAACTGCGAGTATGTTCTCCGGTCCCAACGCTTCTGATGCCAAATAACACCCCAGCGCCGAGTCGATACCCCCGGAGAGGGCGATCACCCCGCGATCAAACCCGGAGCGGTTAATTTCGGTTGAGATGAAACCGGTCAGGATTTTTCGTGCGAGTTCGGTGTTAATCTTCAAATTGTCCATCAAGGCACCCTGAATCTCCGGTTTCAACGCGGTAGGTTTTCAATATTTTCCCTTCATGTAGAATTATAAATTCTACTTCGTACTTCAGGTGAAGTTCACAGGTGACATCATGTAGATATTCTTCAGTAATAATGCCGGTTTCACCAGAGGATGATCCGAGTATGACCGTTTCGATATTGAATTCCTCGATAACATCTGACAGCACCTCCTGGAAAAATCCCCGCCGAACTAATATATGGGCAGTGACATCTTCGTTGCAGGCTCGCTCCTGAGCCATCAAGAGCATAAATTCGCCCAGTTCATCAAGTTCGGCTTCAATATCGATTACTTTCGGGGCAGCGGTGTGGTGCAGGAATTCGATGTTGGATATATAAAGAAACATCATCTCCTGACCGCGCTCCTTGGCGATTGCGATCGCCTTATCCTGATTTGGATAACTTCCTTCGCCTCCACGCGTCAGGCATAGTATTTTTACATCCATTTTTCTCCTCCAAGTGGGTTGATTCAGAAACGAACCAGTAACCACAAAAATCCTATCGCAAGGCTGATGTAGGTAACAGGCAGACCGACCTTAAGAAATTCTCTAAATGTGATTGGAGTGTTGGTTTGATTGGTGATGCCTGCGGTAACCAGGTTGGCTTCACCACCGATGAGGGTGCCGTTACCGCCCATTGCAGCGCCCATTGAGAGGGCGTAAAACAAGACTTTACTATCCGCGCCTGGGATCAGAACAGTAAGAAAATCGACGATTGGGAGCATTGCAGCAGCAAGTGGGATATTGGCGATAATCGTGGATAACGTGCCAACCCCGAAAACGATCATGAATATCCCCAGCGGGAGGTTGTCTCCGATCAAATTTGCCATACTGCTGGCAGCCAACCCCAGCAGGCCGACCTCCTGGATCGCCCCGACAACCACGAACAGCGCCATAAAGAAAACCAAGGTGGTCCAGTCGACTGCAATGATCATCTGGTGCACGTCTGGTTTCAACCAGATCAGAAGGATGGTCGCACCTATAATCGCCGGGACAGCGGGAGACAGGTGAACCTGTTCTCCCAGAATAAAACCAATGATCACTAGTAAGAACACAGTGCCCGCTTTCCACAGGTTTTGGGGGTCCTCCATGCGGGCGTTCTCTTCAAGGCGCTGGTAAAGAGCTGGGGATATATCGGCGCTCTTTTTGAAAAAATCCTTGCGGTAGTGGAACAGAATGAAGGCGGACATTGCAATCAATGCGAAAATCACACCGATTGTCTGGTTAACCAGGAAATCCGTGAATGTAATGTTGGCGTAGGCACCGATCAGGATGTTGGTTGGGGTGCCAACAAGGGTGCTGATACCGCCGATATTCGAGGCTAAAATCTGGGGGATAATCAGGGCGATCGGGTGGATCCCCAGCGCCAGCCCAATCTGCAGACTGATTGGCGTCATCAACAGCATGGTGGTGAAATTATCCAGCAGGGCGGAGGCGAATGCAGTGATGGCAATTAAGATCAGCACGAGCAGCCAGTTGCGGCCGCGGCTCAGGCGATACGCCTGGAACGCCATCCACTGGAAGATCCCGGTAGCCTCGATGATGGCGACAATGATCATCATACCCATCACCAAGAAGATAACCTCCCAGTTGATGTAGCTAAGGCCGCGATCGAATGTGAAGATGAAAAAGCCAGGATCGAATAAGCTGCCGACGTAAGAAATAAGAAAAACAGCCGACATCCCTGCCAGCGCAGCGGTTGTGCTGTGCAGTTTCTCCAAGGCGATTAACAGTAGCACGCCAATAAATATCAGGGTGGCTGCCCAGAACCCAGCATTAAAGCTGCGTTCAAGTTCCAATTCGCCTACCTGATACAGTCCAACATTATCCAAGTCCTCCAACTCGTGCATTTTGAATGTGAGCGTTACAGGTACAAACCGGGGATGGTTGATCGAAATCTGCAATTCTTCTGGTGGCACTTCAACCAGGAATATTCGCCATGTGCCGTCTTCCAGGCTCTCAGTTTCAGCCAAAGCATACTCGCCGTCCAACGTCGAGGCGGTCACAACTGCGTCTTTGACCGCCTGACCCTGCTCATCCAGCAATTGACCGATAATTACAAAATCACCCTCATTCGGGGGTGGCTGGTCAGCTGCGAGTGTTTCCCCCGGGATTGAAACCAGCAGTGCGAGCAGCAGAAAAACCGCGAATGGCACATTTAGAAAAACCCGCACAGGGTTAATTCGTTTAATAATTAAGAATAAATTTATCATCCCTATCGATTTACCTGACCTCCTTTCTGGGAAATCCGGATCATTTCGCGCATTGCCAGAGTGGTCCTTTCGTCTCGCAGGAGCGGCAGTCGCGTGCGGGTGCGGTGCAGTTGCTCAAGGTCAATTGCGGATACAATCAGATCTTCCTTGTGGTAAGGCCCTTTCACGATCAGCTTGCCGTTGGGGTCAAAGATCGTCGACCCGCCCCAGAAGTTGAGCCCGTCTTCATAGCCTGCCCGGTTGGAATGAACCACAAAAGTGGTGAAAAGGCTGGCGTAAGCCTGGTTGATGCGCTCCACCCACCGGGCTGATTCCAAAGAAGGCTCTTCACTCAATCCTCTGCCCGGCGAGGCGGAAGTAAACAGCATTATATCGGCGCCATCCAACCACAGTAGATACGGAGGGGATGCATGCCAGAAATCCTCGCAGATCAGAATTCCAAATCTGCCGAACCGGGTATCGAATGCGCAAACATTGTCACCCCATGCGAAGAAACGTCCTTCGTCGAACAGACCGTAGGTCGGCAGGTATACTTTGTGGTGGATATGGAGGATTCTTCCCCCAGACAGGTAGGCTGATGCGATAAAAAAACGGTTGCGGGGGTCTTCATCCACGAAACCTACCACCAGGTCAATATCCTGGCTGGCAGCCAGCAATTCCTTGAAAACCGGTTCATCAGGGCTTGCTTTAATTGCGACAGATGAAACCAGGTCCTGCAGGACATAACCGGTCAGGGATAATTCTGGAAAAACAAGCAGGTCTGCTCCTTCTCGGCGTGCTTTTTCGACCAGGCTCAGGTGCAGTTCGAGGTTTGCGTCTATGTCGCCTAGGCGGGTATTAATTTGAGCGAGGGCTATCGTGACTTGCATAATAATGTCCGGCGAAAAAAATTTTTGAAGTTTAATTTTACATCTTTAAAGAGGGTAGAAGTTGAGGAGGTTCTTCTCGATTTTGCACATCGAATACTATCATACCATGTTGAATTCAGCATGGAAAATAATCGCTATCAACGGTGATTGATTGGTCAAATGCGCATGGCATCCTGAATGCAGGTTGGGAAAGAATGTTCTGGATAAGGTCAGAAAACCAATAATCCCCTGGTTATTGCCCGGGATATCGGACGTTCGGGTAAAAAAACCAGGGGATTAAAGGCAAAGCTGCAGTTATCAATCCATTTTACTCAATCAGATAAATCACTGTCACATCGACCGTAACGATCATCTGGCCGGGGGAGATGGGAACCGCGGCTTCAGCCATTACAGGGGTGCCACCGCCGCCGCGTCCCTCAAACATGGGAACTGGATAGCCTCCTGTCAGCGTGCTGATGCTGTGTATCTCTCCAAGGGTCACCCCGGCTGCGTTGGCTAATTCAGAGGCGATGGTCTCCGCGTTTTTGATAGCCGCAACCCGGGCATCCGAAAGTGCTTCAGCATTATCAGCGACGTCAAACTGGATACCGTGAATGGTATTGGCCCCGGATGCTACTGCCGTATTGAGCAGGTCTCCGACCTGATCGAGATCGCGCACAGTCACATACACGGTGTTATTAACTACATATGTAATTTCACCGGTCGGCTGCCCCTGGGGATCGTATTCCTGTCTTGGATATATATTGAAATTTGTGGTCTGAATGTCTTCTTCAGCCACACCGGTCGCAAGCAAAGCGTCGATTACCTGCTGGGTGTTCTGGTTGTTATCAGAAACTGCCTGGGCTGCGTCTTTCCCCTCCGTCTGTACACCGATGTTGATGTATGCGATGTCAGGGGAGAGCACCGTCTTGCCGCTCCCAGTTACCGTTATTGTCCGGGGAGGCATTTGTGTAACGTCGTTGGATTCCTCGGAAGTGGATTGTGCGGCGGCCACTCCAGAGCAAGCACTCAAGAGAACTGCAAACAACAACAAACTAGAAGTGAATAAAATTTTGCTGCGCATTACTATCTCCTTATTGGATTTTGTGTTTTTCTCTATAGTTTAATATTTTGTCTCAGGCAAAAGGAAAGTGTTGCATTATCCAAGCCTGAATATTAGACGAACATTGTACTGGATTGGTTCCAGCCGTTGAAATCTGGCATCCAACTTGCTATTCGATTCTGGATAATTAATATGTATAGAATTGAATTATAGTATATAGAATCTACGGATACAATATGGATAGGTTTTAAAAATGCCGGTAATGAGCGATAAGCCTCCCCAACTATCAATCTGGGCCCGCATCCGCTACCAGTGGCGAAAGTTGGTTAAGCCGATCAGCAAGGAACGCCGGGCTGAAGTACGGATAACCCTGCGTGAAGATTCCCGTCCGGATTTTGATTATTTCCTACTGGTAGTGCTGTCCAGTATTATTGCCACTCAGGGTTTGCTGGTTAATTCGCCCGCGATCATTATTGGGGCAATGCTGGTAGCGCCGTTGATGTCCCCGCTGATCGGATTGGGATTGGCATCGATCGCGGGTGACGACAAGCTGCTGCGGGACAGTGTTTCATCTGTGTTCCGGGGTGCATTGATTTCAATACTAATCGCCTTTGCTATCACCTGGGTTAACAAGAATTTACCATTTGTAGTGCTGTATGAGCTCCCTTCTGAGGTAACCGCCCGAGTTGTACCGAGTACGATCGATCTAGGGGTTGCTCTGGCAGGAGGCGCAGCAGCGGCATTTGCCCTGGCGATGCCAAATATATCGGCAGCTCTGCCTGGAGTGGCGATCGCAACTGCGATCATGCCACCGCTCTGCACAATTGGAATCGGTCTTGCGCTGGGCAGGTGGGATGTGGCAGGTGGCGCGGCGCTCCTGTTTATCACAAACGCAGTCGCGATTGTTTTTGCGACAACACTGGTGTTCTTCAGTCTGGGTTTCAGAGGTCCGCTTACCCAGAGCCAGAACCGGGTCCCGCGCAGCCTGATTGTATCTGCTATCATCACTGTAATACTGCTTGGCTCGCTCAGCTACCTCAGCTATCAGGTATTCCAATCAGCGACAGAGAACCGTATTATCGAAAATGTTGTCGTTGAGGAAGTTGCGAAATTGGAGGGGGTTGAGCTGGTGGAATGGTCATCAGAAGAAAAGGATGGGACCCTTAATCTGGACCTGATTGTCCGCACACCGCATCTGCTGAGGTACGAGGACAGCGTTAAGCTCCAGTATGCAATTGCAGAACGTTTAGGCAGGCCGGTAGCAATTTTAATCAGCCAGATACTGGCTGCTCAACTTGATCCGCTGGTGCTGCCGACCCCTTCTGCGACCGCAACCGCGACCCGTACATTCACCCCGGGGCCGAGCCCAACCCTAACTGCAACCGCAACCCGGACACCTACTGTAACAGCGACAGCTACCAGCACATATACCTCCACTCCCACTGCGACGGAAAAACCTACCTCAACATATACCCCGACGCCAGCTCTGGCGCAGGCTGCCAGAACAGGTGTTCCGGGGTTGTCGCTGAGGCAGGAGCCAGGTGGTCCTGAGATCGCGCAGGTGCGGCCCGGGCAGCCTTTCATTGTTCTATACGGGGAGGAGATCAGGGATGGAATTGTTTGGGTTAAAGTGCGGGATCAGGAAGGGAGAATCGGCTGGATACCCCAGATATATCTGGTCAAGGTTACTTATACCCCCACCAGTACGGTTGAGGCGAGTGGGACTGTTACACCTATTTCACCTTAATAACTTCCTGGATCTTTTATATAAATTTCTAATGTCCTGCTAGCGTGTTGCAAACAACCCAAATGTTATAATGCCAAAACGAATTTTCCACCAATTTGTCTGTACAAATTATGGCGAGATTATTGCACCAACTGGTGTGATTAATTAAAGGTAAGCAGAATTAGTAAAGGATAGATAAAAAATGATGCGATTTGATCGTTTTACAGAGCGGGCGCAGGAAGCCGCTCAGAGGGCTGCTGAGATAATCCAGCGCTACGGTCATACACAGATTGACACAGAACACATTCTGTTGGCGCTGATTGAGCAGCCCGGGGGAGTTGTCCCTCAACTGCTGGAAGTTATGAAGGTGGATATCGAAGATCTGAAAGAGCGGCTGGATTACATTCTGCGCACCAGTGCGAAAGCTAACATTTTTGGCGGCGGTACAGGGCAGATATTTATCACCCCGCGTGTGAAGCGCATAATTGACCTGGCTAATGAAGAAGCAAACAAACTCAAAGACGACTATATCTCTACCGAACATATCTTCCTGGCGATTTTAAGCGAGCGCAGCACTCCGGCAGCCAGGCTGATGGAAGGCGCCGCTATCACCCGTGAGAGGGTGTATGATGCTATCAAGCAAATCCGCGGTGGACAGCGGGTCACCGATCCCCAGGCTGAGACGCGTTACCGTACTCTTGAGAAATACTCGCGCGATCTCACCCAGCTGGCGCGGGAGGGCAAGCTTGACCCGGTTATTGGGCGGGACACTGAGATCCTGCGGGTTATTCAGATCCTGTCGCGGCGGACGAAAAACAACCCGGTTTTGATCGGGGAAGCGGGAGTTGGAAAAACCGCCATTGTTGAGGGACTGGCAAGCAAGATTGCGACGAATGACGTCCCTGAAATCCTGACTGGCAAACGGGTGCTGGCGCTTGACCTGGGCGCAATGATCGCCGGTTCGCGCTTCCGGGGCGAATTTGAGGAGAGGCTGAAGGCAACCCTGGAGGAGATCGAGCGGTCTGAAGGCGAGATTATTCTCTTTGTGGATGAACTGCATACGGTTGTTGGAGCCGGGGCAGCCCAGGGGGCTATGGATGCCTCAAATATGCTCAAACCAGCACTGGCAAGAGGCGACCTGCAGTGTGTGGGTGCAACCACCCTGGATGAGTATCACAAGCATATTGAAAAGGACGCGGCATTGGAGAGGCGGTTTGCACCGGTCTTCGTTGAAGAACCGAATGTGGAGGACACAATCGAGATGCTGCACGGATTGCGTGACCGTTACGAAGCTCACCACAAGGTGCGTTTTACGGATGAAGCCCTGGTTGATGCGGCTCGCTTGTCATCCCGTTATGTGACAGACCGGCACCTACCCGACAAGGCGATTGACCTGATCGATGAAGCCGCAGCGAAGCTGCGGGTGGCGTTATACTCCCTTCCGCAGGAATTGAAGGAGAAAAAAGCGGAGATAGACAGGCTCGCTGCGGAAGAGGAGGTCGCAGGTACTGAGCGAGATTATGAACGGGCGGCCGAGAAAAAAGCCGAACGGCTGCGGATTGAAGAGGAATTCCGCACGGAACGCGATAAATGGGAGCAGGAACACGAGCTTGATGAATTTGTGGATGCCCAGGACATTGCAGAGGTGGTTGCCCAGTGGACCGGGATCCCGGTAAGCCAGATGATGGAGACCGAAGCGGAAAAACTGCTCCAGATGGAGCAGCGTCTGCACGAACGCATTATCGGTCAGGATGAAGCGATCACTGCTATATCGGACGCTATCAGGCGGGCACGATCGGGTTTGAAAGATCCCAAACGACCGATTGGCTCTTTCATCTTTATCGGTCCGTCCGGCGTCGGTAAAACAGAATTAGCCAAAGCGCTGGCCTGGTTCATGTTCGACGACCCTGATTCACTTGTACGGATTGACATGAGCGAATACCGCGAACAGCACACGGTTTCACGCCTGTTTGGCGCCCCGCCCGGTTATGTCGGTTACGAGGAAGGCGGTCAATTGACTGAGGCGGTAAGGCGGCGACCTTACCGGGTGATCCTGTTTGACGAAATTGAAAAAGCGCACCCTGAAGTCTGGAACGCGCTGCTTCAGATTCTGGATGACGGACGCCTGACGGACGGTCAGGGAAGGGTGGTTGATTTTCGTAACACAGTGTTGATTATGACCAGCAATCTGGGCACGGAATACGTGCGCAGGTCAGGCAGCATCGGATTTATGCTCGAAGGGGATCAGGGGGAAGCCAGCCAGGAGCATGAAAAGATCATGACTGCCTTGAAGAAAACCTTCAGACCTGAGTTTCTGAACCGGATCGACGAGATAATTACTTTCTCGCCGCTTACGGTTGAGCAGATGGGACTGATTGTTGACCTGCAGATGCAGGAGATTAAGGAACGTTTGGCTGAACGCGGCCTGCAGGTTGAGTTGAGTAAAGAAGCCCGGGAATGGCTTGCAAAAGAGGGATTCGACTCAGCCTTCGGAGCCCGCCCTTTGAAACGGGCTTTGCAGAAGAACGTTGAGAGCCCGCTCTCAGTCAGTCTGCTGGCTGGCGAATTCGGTGAAGGAGACGTAATTGAAGTTGGTGTCGATGAGGCAGAAAACAAACTGGTTTTCCGCCAGGCAGGAGAGGCTGTCAAAGCTGAAAAGCTGGACACAGTCGACGCGAACATCGATTAATTCTGGAAAGGTGAGTTTTATGCCCCGGCAAGCTAAATGCCGGGGTATTTTTTCTTATCCACGGTACCCGCTATAATTGTTTTGGGAGAATTTTCGGTGTCCAGATTATGACCACCCAGTTCATTTTATTTGCCGGGATTGGGATTTTGTTAATCGCTCTATCAATCCCGCTCATATTGGAGTATGTGAAACCCAATCGCTGGTATGGTTTCCGTTTCACGCTAACTCTCAATAACACCCGCATCTGGTACCCGGCGAACCGCTTTGGAGGTAAACTATTGCTGGCTTATGGGGTTGCAGTGCTGGAGGTAGGGGTATTACTGCCTATGTTATCTGTTATTTTGCAATTAGGATTTGATGAAGAGATTTATTCGTATTGTATGGTTGTTATATTAATCACAGGGGTCGTTTTGATCTTACTGTTGATCTGGCGTTATATCAAGTATCTGGAAAAGGAATTAGAACAAAATGATGCATCTAAATTTCCATGAAGAACAGAAAATAAGCCAGTGGTGGGTCTGGATGCTGGTTATGATCGGGATTGTGCTTGGCTGGTGGGGATTTTTCCAGCAGATTGTAATCGGCCAGCCCTATGGGATAAACCCTGGTCCGGATTGGATGGTTGTACTTGTTTGGTTGTTGACCGGGATCGGACTTCCGCTTTTTATCCTGTCCGTGAAACTGGTGGTAACAGTATCCGCGGATTCAGTGGAGATATATTTCCGCCCGTTCACCCGGCGGGTTATCCCATTAGAACAGATCGCCCGATTCAAAGCGCGCACCTATTCGCCGCTGGGAGAATACGGGGGCTGGGGATTACGCGGCCTGGGGAATAACCGGGCATATAATATCAGCGGTAACTGCGGGGTGGAACTTGTTTTAAAGGACGGTCGGATTGTTCTGATTGGCTCGCGGCGGGCGGAAGAACTGGCGTCTGCGATTGAAACAGCGTACAAAACCTGGTCGGAAGGCAATTAGGTCCAGATTTATTTATTCAGGTTGTAAATTCTGACATAATCTATACCGTTGATACTGACGGTGTGTTCCGGGGAGAGATTTTCCAGGTGATCCATCAGCTTTTTTGGATAATTGCGCTGCCACTGATTGATATAAATCACCGCATAATCTGCGGATAAATAATCCTTGAGGCGCCAATCACTGATTTCATTATCCAGATATATGGGGTCGGCGGTAAAGCCCAGCGAGGCGCTGTACCAGTTAAAGGCCAGCGGGAACCAGGCGATCACCCTGTTGTCCTGAATTTCTGGTTTCTGGCGTAGGTAAATAGCAGCCTCGCTGAGACCTTCACCCCAGCCAGTATCCATGTTGTCCCTGATCACTTCTTCAGGACTTCCCAAAATTGGATTGAAATAGGTCAGGTAATACGGGTGGTGCGGGATGATCACCATGAGCTGTACAAACAGCAGAATCGCGATGGTACCGTAACGCATTAAATTCGACTGCAGGTTAAAAAATCGAGTATTCAACCAATCTGCAGCGACAATCCAGCCGATTCCGGCAATTAGATCCAATGGCGGAAAAACAGGGAGGAGGTAGCGGTCGTATTTTTTTGCGCCCAAACTCATTACCAAGGTGAAGATAATCACAAAAAGAATCAAATAGATTACATTTTTTCGCTGTGCACGCACTAGGGAAGGGGGATTTTTCCGTAAGATATAAAACAAAGTCAGACTACAACCGATCCAGACCAGGATGGTACTACGCCATAGAAAAGCTTTGATGTAGAACAACACCGGATTTGTTGATGAGGATCCTTGTGCGTTTTCACTTACATTAATAACCCCGACTGTTGCCTTGAATGTGTCGTTGAACAGGTAAGCTATCGAATCAAGGGGAGAAACCCACATGGCCGGCCAGAGGAGGAAGAAGACTATTCCAATTAATGCGATCCAGAAAATAAATGGGAATAAATATTTTTTGGAGGCATTTCTAAGCCAAGGTTCTTCCAGGCTGCTCCTGTGCATCCAGAATTCCAGAAAAGTGATCAGACCAATTACCGGAAGGAAAATCAACCCCTGTGTTACGGTTAAGATAGCCAAGCTTGTAGCAATACTTGAAACAATCAACCCATGCCAGCGGTTTTCTTTCAGGAAGAACAGGTAGGAGAGCAGAGCCAGGAATAGAAAACTGCTGATCAACCCGTTGGTATGGAAGACGCGCGAGTGGGCTATGTGGAAAGGGTCAAGGGCAATGATAAAAAAGCCGGGTAAGGCGTACCAGAAATTAAAAACAGAACTGGCGTAAAAAAAACTGACCAGCAGAGTAAAAATAATAACGGCTGCCTGAATAGTCCGGGCAGTGGACAGAACCTGAATTAATGGCGGTCCGTGCCTCCTAAAAAGTTCGAGCAGTTTTGTGTCGCCGAGTGAAGTTTGCCCCACCCGGCTATACTTCGGAAACCGGAGCTTGTAGGCAGCGGAGCCAATCCAGTAAGTGGTGACACCCGGATGACCGGACTGGTAGGTAGAAGCGTAATCCCCATGCGAGATTGCATAGAAGAAGTTTGCTGACCTTTTCCCCCAGCTCGGTTCATCGGCGGTGACGAATCTTCCCGGTGCAATGAATCTGGGCAGTGCCAACAATACCGCCAATCCAGCCAGAATAATGATCAAACCGACCACAGTTTTCCTGCCAATGGGTGAATCGGGCATGGATGAATTATAAACCCGGTGAAGAATTTGAACGTAAAAAGAAAGTTTCGCCTCTAACATACCCGCAGGGTTGCAAGGGGTTCTGAAGCAGGCATTTACACCAGCCGCGGAAATGACAGGAGTGGATGTAACGCTGCTCCTCATTTATAGTATTTGGGTTGAATACAACTGGGGCAGGCGAAACAAGTACAGGGTTCAATAGTGAAGGAGCAGCACTCTTTCTGGGAATGCAGTAGAAACCTGGCTTGTTTGGTGAGATCAATTTAGGGGTGATCGAATTCCAATACCTGGACCACACATTCACCCAGGTTGTTGTCTTCAGTGCATAAAGTGATGGTGGCTTTGTACGTGTTGGTAACCGGGGACATACCGGAAAAAGCCGAGCCAATATACGCCCCTTCACCAGGAAGCAGGGTGGTTTCACCGGGAGGGCAAACCGAGGCGGACTGTGTGAATGGTGTATTGGGAAAAAGAGTCCCTGTGTTTGCGACGTCCGTGTCAAGATTTTGAATATTGACCCTGACGGATTCAAAGGGAGTCTGTCCAGTATTGATAACCTGAATCATGGCTGCGGAAGAGCCATCGCACAACAGTACTCTGGTGAAGGCAGCCCCGAATGCAATCTCCGGGTTTTCAGGCGGGGGCGGGGGTTCAACTACCTCAAGGGCACTTGTCTCTCCCTGCACACTGGTTGTCCCACCCCACACCCAACAGAAAGCGCCTGGTTTTGCGGGGTTCTCAATGTACCACCAGTTGCTTTCAGAATTGCGCCCGGCGACAATTGATTCCTGATTGGTCAGCAGGTAACCAACAATGTCGTACAGTTGGCTGGGGCCGAGGCGGCAGTTGGTGTTTTCATCGGCGCTGATCGTGGGCACATCCGATAGAGGTTCGGTTATGGCTGGTTGACTGCCTTCCTGGGTGACTTCCGGAACCTGCTGGGTCTCTTCGACAGGGGCTGGTTGACCCGCAGCGGCGGTTTGCCTGAGAGATAGGGCGTTTGCGGTCAATACCAGAGTGGTGCTTGTTGGCCCGCCTTGATTTGTTTGCCCGCGCTGGTTTAAATAGATGTATGCGCCGAACCCGACAATCAGGCAGATGATCACTGCAACCAGCACCAGGATCACAGCCCATAGTATTTGTTTGGGGGTCATGTCCTTTCTTTTGTTCTATGGGGCGGGCATGGTGAATTGAATCGTTTTTTCTCCGCAAGAACCTGCAAGATTCTCCTGGGTGCATACTTTTATAGTAGCCTGCATCATCGAAGCTGGAAGGCTTAGACGGGTTACTTTACCCGCGATGTAGCCAACCGCTCCTGCAGGCAGGGTGCCTACCCCGGGCGGGCAGTCGCTGTCTGATCCAAGAAATGGGCTGTTGCTCTGTTCAGGACCAAAAACGGTATCGCCTTCGGTCAAATCTTGGATCGTTAACCTAACAGATTCAAGATCCGGTCCGCTGCTGTTGTCGATCTGAAAATAGAGTGCCGGTTCAGTGCCGCACATTGTAAATGTTGAAAATCCAACCGCGACTTCGACATCCGGCAGGGGAGGGGGTTCAATTTCCGGTATAGCGCTGGTATCACCGGTGACAGTGGTCGTCTCCGACCAGACCCAGCATTTTTCACCGGGTTTATCGGGATTTTCGATAACCCACCAGTTGCCGGACTCGTCCTTTCCCACAACTGTTGAAGTCTGATTTTTCAACAGGTAACCCAGGACCTCATAATCCTGGCTGGGCCCTTTACGGCAGTTCGTGTTTACGCTGGCGCTGATGGTCGGCGCGCTGGGTTCAGCCGGAGCCGGCGGTTCGGTCTCGACTGGCTGTTCAGGTTCGGGCGGCTCTGTCTCCTGGGGCGGTTCTACCGACTGTTGGGTTTGAGCCGGCTGATTCGCGGCAGCCTGAAGCGCAGTTGCAGTAACCGCAAGAGCAATCTGGGTTCCGCGTAGATCCTCCTCTTCTGAAGATCCGCCAAAAATGCTGCAGGCAAGTGAAACAGAGAGCAGAACACAACCAAACAGGAACAAAGATCTGCTGCGTTTTTTTAAGTCTTTCATCCTTACCTCCTCCTGGAAGAAAAAACTGGGAATTTCAGCTGGATTTATATCTCCTGGTTACCCCAAATAACAGCCGGATTAAAACCAACTTGAGGTCTATTATATGCGAATTCAGGAAGATGAATATTATGGATTTCCACTTGTTACAGCTCGAGTGTAGAAAAACGCGGTGCTTATGTCCCTTCTTGATAATTTTTACCAATAGAATGCATCATCAATATTCGATTTTGGAGCGAATGGTCCCGGGTTGGTATAATATAGTTTTGCCTATTATCCATTTCTGGCAGGGTAATAAATAAAACATTTGTGCTATAATGCAGGGTTACGGCTAAACAACGAGATTCTTGCGGAATGAAGTATTTATGCAATCAATTGGATTGATCGACGTTTCATCTTCACGATCAAGCGCCTTGGATTAATTTGAAAGGATGATTGTTTAGAGTAAATGAGGTTCAATGTCTGAAAAAGTTATTCGGGTAGTTGGGGCGCGTGAGCACAATTTAAAAAACATCAGTGTGGTTATACCACGCGATAAGTTTGTGGTTATAACCGGGCTTTCTGGCTCTGGAAAATCTTCACTGGCTTTTGACACCATTTTTGCTGAGGGTCAGAGGCGTTACGTCGAGTCCCTATCAGCCTACGCCCGGCAGTTTCTCGGTCAGATGGAAAAGCCGGATGTGGATTATATTGATGGATTGTCGCCGGCGGTCTCCATCGATCAGAAAGGTACATCTCATAACCCGCGCTCGACGGTCGGCACGGTCACGGAGGTCTATGATTACCTGCGGTTGCTATATGCCCGGGCTGGTATCCCACACTGTCCCGACTGTGGAAGGGTTGTGACAAGACAGTCAGCCCAGGAGATTGTTGACAGGATTGAAAACCTTCCAGAAGGCGCCCGCCTGTTGATTTTATCCCCGCTGGTGCGCGGCCGTAAAGGTACCCATAAGTCGGTGCTGGAGGAGATCCAGAAATCGGGTTTTGTGCGGGCAAGGGTGGATGGAAAGGTGTATGAACTGGATGAAGACATCGAGTTAGACCGGTATAAAAATCACACGGTTGAGGCAGTGGTTGACCGTTTGATCATCCAGCGCCTGGAGGATGAGAAGGACGCTGCATCTGCACGGTCCCGGTTGACTGATTCGATTGAAACGGCATTGAAGTTTGGAGATGGATATGTAACCATCCACTGGATGAACCCATCTGATGACGTCGAACAATTATATGGAATGCCTCCTGAGGGTGTTGAAACACCGGAGAGGAGCGAAATCTCGGGGAAGGACCTGGGATTTTCTGAGCACCTCGCCTGCCCTGAACATGGGTCAATCTTGACAGAGATCGAACCCCGCACCTTCTCTTTCAATACCCCGCACGGCGCCTGCCCTGAGTGCCAGGGACTGGGGGGCAAGCTTGAAATCGACCCGGAACTGTTGATCCCGGATACCAGCCTATCGTTTGCGGAAGGCGCGATTGCAGCGACTGAGTGGAGCGGGCCGCGTGAAGAAGGCGGTTATTACTGGCAGACTTTAAACGCCATGGCTAATGAATACGACATCGACCTTGACAAGCCGGTGCGGGATTTAAAAAAGAATGAACTTGACCTTGTTCTGTACGGCACAAGGGGAAAACGAATTACGGTTCACTACCGGAACCGGGAGGGACGCCAGGCGACTTTTCAGACCACTTTTGAAGGGGTGGTCAGCAATCTCCAGCGCCGTTATAAAGAGACCAGTTCCGAGTATATCCGCGAAAAGCTCTCTGAATATATGAGCGAGCAGATATGTCCTAGCTGCAATGGTTCGCGATTGCGAAGGGAAGCTCTATCGGTTACTGTTGCAGACAGGAATATCATTGAAGTGACGCACTGGCCCGTCATGCGAACGCTGGAGTGGGCGAAAAACCTGGGGGGGGAAGATTCGTCTCTGAATGCTCGCCAGCGGTTGATCGCGGAGCGGGTTCTGAAGGAGATCCAGGACAGGCTGGGTTTCCTGGTTGATGTGGGATTGGATTACCTTACCCTCGACCGCACGGCTGGATCTCTCTCCGGGGGCGAGGCGCAGCGCATTCGCCTTGCGACACAGATTGGTTCAAGGTTGATGGGGGTGCTGTATGTGCTGGACGAGCCGTCGATCGGACTGCACCCGAGGGATAATAAGCGCTTGCTGGGCACCCTGGAGGGTTTGCGCGACCTGGGAAACACGGTCCTGGTTGTCGAACACGATTCAGATACAATCCGCACCTCTGATTGGGTTGTTGACTTGGGTCCCCGGGCGGGAGAACACGGAGGGGAAGTGGTCTGCGAGGGCGCGCTGGATGCCATTCTAGCATGTGAAGAATCACTTACCGGCGCGTACCTAACCGGCAAATTGAAAGTACCAATTCCATCTGAACGGAGAGGCGGAAATGGAAACAAAATCAGCATTATCGGGGCGCGCCAGAACAATTTAAAAAATATCGATGTGGATATCCCGCTCGGAAAGCTGGTTTGTATAACGGGGGTGTCCGGTTCGGGCAAGTCAACACTGATGGTTGAGATTCTGTACAAAGCCCTGGCGCGGGCACTTAACCGGGCGAAAATCCAGCCCGGTGAGCATGATTCAATTGAGGGCTTGGAATATCTGGATAAAGTGATCAACATCGATCAGACGCCGATCGGGCGCACGCCGCGCTCCAATCCCGGCACGTATACCGGTTTGTTTGACCATGTGCGCAGCTTGTTCGCAGAGCTGCCGGAGAGCAAGATCAGGGGGTATAAACCGGGTCGGTTTTCATTCAATGTACACGGCGGGCGCTGCGAAGCTTGCCAGGGTCAGGGTCAATTGCGAATTGAGATGCAGTTCCTGCCGGATGTATATGTCCCCTGCGATGTGTGTAACAGGGCACGCTTCAACCGTGAAACGCTGCAGGTCAGGTTTAAGGATTTTAATATTGCCGAGGTGCTGGACATGACCGTGGACAGAGCCCTGGAGGTATTTGAAGCTTTTCCCAAGATGGTCAACCGGCTGCAGACCCTGCAGGATGTAGGTCTCGGGTACATCCGGATCGGACAGCCCGCCCCAACTTTATCCGGCGGCGAAGCCCAGCGGGTGAAGCTTGCCCGCGAACTCTCAAAACGGTCAACTGGAAGGACTCTTTACGTGCTGGACGAGCCGTCAGTCGGTTTACACGCCGCGGATGTGCACAAATTAATCGAGGTGCTCCAGCGTCTGGTTGAAGGCGGCAATACAGTTTTGATTATCGAACACAATCTGGACATCATCAAGGTTGCTGACCATCTTATTGATCTTGGACCGGAAGGAGGCGACCGGGGCGGAGAGGTAGTGGCGCAGGGCACTCCGGAAGAAATCTGCGAACGGGATGATTCTTACACCGGGCAGTACCTGCGACCGTTTATCTGCGATAAGGATGCAGTTTTTACACCGGCGAAGTAAGACTTGATCAAGAATGGATTATTTCTTTTGACTTTTCGATCCCCTCTGGCGAATTACCTCAAATATTAGGACCGCAGCAGCAGCGGCAGCATTAAGCGATTCCATCTCTCCCGCCATCGGAATATGTACACGTTCATAGGCATAATTACGGGCTTGGCTACCGGCTCCATCAGCCTCTCCACCGATGATTAAAGCCAGGGGTACCGCCAGATTTAAGCGGTAATACGGTTTCCCTGCGTGAGGTGAGGCAAGCACTGGTTTGAGCCGGGCTGTCTTTTTCATAATTTCAGCCCAATCCAGGCAGGCGACATGAAGACGGAAATGAGCGCCCATTCCGGCTCTGAGAACTTTCGGCGCGTATGGATCAGCTGACCCGGGGGTGATAAATACAGCCTCAGTACCTGCCGCCGCAGCAGTGCGCAGAATCGTGCCGAGATTGCCCGGGTCTCTGACGCCATCCAGAATCAGGATAAAACTCAATTCCTCAGCAAGCGTGGGCGGCTGAATGGGCAAAACAAGCAGCAAGCCCTGGGGGGTCTGGGTATCGCTGGCAGCCAGCATTATCCTTGGAGAGACTGCCTCGATTTCAGTGCCCGCGCCAGCCAGCGTATCAAGTGCTGATTCTGCCCGGGAAGTGAGCTCGGAAGTGTGCAGCGCAAGCAGCGGGCGGATTCCGCAGGAGATCACTTCTTCCGCCATGCGAACACCTTCTACAACGCAGGCGCGCGATTCACGGCGGGCGCGGCTGTCCGACTGCAGCGACCGGACCCACTTTATCTTCTTGTTCTGGGGAGAGGTAATCATTTCTTGTTGCGAAAACCTCATCCCATCGGGTAGCGCACCGGCTGCCCGCCGATCAAATGCAGGTGAAGGTGGAAAATTGTCTGGTTTGCATCCCGGCCGGTGTTGATAATAAGACGGTATCCAGTCTCTGCTACCCCCTCTTGCGCGGCAAGTTCACCGGCGACGGTGAAGAGATGACCGACCAGCCTCTCATCCCGGGAGGAAATTTTGTTTATCGAGTCGATGTGTTTATTCGGTACGATCAGGATGTGGGTTGGGGCGACAGGGTTAATATCACGGAATGCGGTCGTTTCCCTGTCCTGGTAGACAATCCGCCCTGGAAGTTCACCGGCGATGATTCTGCAGAAAGTGCATTTATTCATATCCCCAACCCAAACCTAATTGGACCTTCAACTGATCCTGCTTGACAATAGATTGGTCTCCCGCGCTAGCCGCTTTCCATCCGGGTTTAATTTCCCCGCTCAAGCCGCGCCCTTCAGGCGCGCTTATCAGAACCGGTGTGATCTGGTTCCACAAATCGCAGGGAGCATAGGCAAACACGCGCAGGTAATTATCCGTAAGTCCGGTTAACTTCCATCCATTCGGGCCGTGCTCCAGCGCGCTTTCCCAGAGAACTTGAAGCGTCTGGCCAAGGAATCCCTGGCGATAATTTGCGCTGGATTTTTCGAATACTGCCCGGATGCGTGCATTTCTTTCTTTGCGGGTTTGCATTGGGACCTGGTCCGGCATGCGGGCGGCTGGGGTTCCCTTTCTAGGGGAGAAGGTGAAGACGTGGCCATCCGCAAACTTCATCTCTTCTACAAAGCGCAGGCTTTCGGAGAATTCGGCCGCGCTCTCACCCGGAAATCCAGCAATGATGTCGGTGGTAACCGCGACACTGGGGATCATTTCACGTGCTGTGTTCAGCAGATCCGCATATTCGCCGGGAGTAACGTTTCGTGCCATCCGTTTGAGGACAGCCGCGCTGCCGGATTGAAGGGGGAGGTGAAGTTGGCGGCACAAGCGTGGATTATCCCACAGCCTGAAGAAGTTTTCGTCCAGATGCCAGGGCTCGATTGAGGACAGCCGTACCCTCTCGGCATCGGTATCATTCAAGACTGCCCGAACGAGGGCTGCCAGGTTTAAAGCCGGAGATAGATCTTTACCCCATGAACCCATGTGAACTCCGGTCAGCACAATCTCCTTTGCGGCGAGAGTGCTCTGGGGACTGCAGACAGCCTGGATGTCGGCGATAACCTCCGGCAGAGGACGGCTGCGTCCCCTGCCGCGGGCTATTGTAGTAATGCAGAATGCGCAGCGATTGTTGCAGCCATCCTGTACTTTTATGAAGGAGCGCGTGCGCAGGCGCCCTCCCGGGACAGGCTGGCGTTCGGTTGGTTCGGTATCAAAATCTTCATTTGGCAGGGAAAACAATTCCCTTACGAGATTGTCTTTGCGGTCGTTAGGGATAATCCGGTGAACTCCGGGAAGCTCCCTGGCGGATACCGGGTTCAAAGTCGCCCAGCAACCGGTCAGAATGATTTCAGCTACTCCTTCGCGCCAGAGCTGGCGCGCTTTCTGACGCGAATCGGAGGCTGCAGCGGAGGTGACGCTGCATGAATTTAAAATTGCCATATCAGCATCTTCTGGCAGCGCAACCAGGGTATGACCCAGGGAAACAAGCTGGCGCGCATATGCCTCAATTTCCGCCTGATTCAGCCTGCACCCGACCATATCCAGATAAATCTTCATATAATTTTTACGGATTGAAATAAATCAGTTAGATCGCCAACAACATTTAAAACGGTTTCAAGATGGAAGCGCATTTTTTTACGGCTGCCGAACGATAAAATTGTCGAAGCGGATGTCTGTGCCGGGCTCATTATAAGTACCAGCGATCAATCCAACATCACCCGAGACCAGTTCGGTGTCTTTGACCTCGTCAATTTTCACTCCGTTAACAAATAGAGAAAGCCGGTCTCCGATACATTCGGCTCTGATTCTGTTAATAGCTGAACCCTGCTCGATTTCTTCGCTTGGTAGAAGCGCATCCGTCCCTATCAGCTCATAGAATTCCCCCTTGACCTTGCCGATACCGTAGTAACCGTCACTGCTGATGATAAAGGTGTAGAAGGTGTCATCGCTGGTTGCCCGGCAGATCACCCCAAACCGATTGTCACGAACCCCGCCCACCTTAAAAGCATCCACTTCAATAACAGCATCTTCAAAGCTCTGACCGGGCTTGGACCAGATATCGGTGTTGGATTCGTTAACCAGAATCCGGTATACGCCGTCGTCATAATCCGTCTCCCCGGTATCGGTTGAAACCCGGTTCCACCCGCTTTGCGGGTCGCTGAAATCATCCTGAAACAGAATCGCCCCTGCCTGAACAGGCGGCTCTTCCGGGACAAGGAATTTGCAGGATATAGTCGCAACAGCTGCTGCGGTGACAACAGCCAGCAGGTGGAAGTAATTTCTGAAAGTCAATCCGGAATCCACTCCTGGTTTATGCGCCAAATTTTCCGAGCCGTTTTGCGTGCGCCAGGGCGAGCGGCATGATGTCAACATGGCGGATTAATCCCAGGCTTCCGGTCGCGCAGTTGGTCTCTCCAAAGGGCAGCGATTTTCCGTAGCGCGCCCATTCAGCCCAGATCAGAACCGGTACACGGTGCCAGCTGTGGCGTTTCATCAGGGATGGAGTTGAATGGTCCCCGGTAATCACGATAACATCCGGATTCAGTTCCAGCAGCATTGGAAGCGCCCTATCCACATCTTCAATTACTCCGACTTTGGCGTCAAAATTCCCATCCTCACCGTAACTGTCAGTCTTTTTAACATGTACGAAGAAGAAATCGTAATCGTTCCAATACTTTTTAACTACTTCAAATTCCTGGGCGGGCGTTTCCGCATCGTGCTCGATAACGTCCATGCCCACCAGCCTGGACACGCCTTTATACATCGGGTAAACCGCTACTGCAGCTGATTTTATCCTGTAAACCTCTGGAAAGCGCGGCAAGCCGGGGTCCTTGGCATAACCCCGCATGGTACAGCTGTTTGCCGGCGGGTGCTCGGCGAGCAGCGCGTTAGCTTCATCCCACCACTGGCGCAGGATCCCGGCTGTTTTTTCTGCCGCAGGATCAATCGCCTCAATCATGCGGGGCGGCACCCCGGTCATCTGCGGGTCAGTCTCCTGAATACGGGGATCCAAACCATCTCCACGTAGGATGAGGGCAAAGCGGTACTCTTTTACCGGTTCCACGAAAATCTCAACCCCGGGTATTTTTATTCTGCGCAGAATTTCCACTCTCTTTATACATTCTTCGGTGGGAATCCTGCCGGCACGGCGGTCGCTGATATTACCGTCAGCGTCCAGGGTGCAGAAATTGCAGCGAATTGCCACATCCTGCGGGTTGAGTTCAAAACCGATTCCCAGCGCTTCGAGAACGCCCCTGCCTATTATGTAGTGGAGCGGTTCATAACCAAAAAGCGCTAGATGTCCGGGACCGCTGCCGGGACTGAACCCGGGAGCGACGACTTCGCTCAGCCCCATTGAAGCGCGACCGCTGAGAGCATCCATATTGGGTGTGTGGGCGGCCTCGAGTTCTGTCAATCCGCCCGGTTCCAGCGGCACGCCTCCCAGACCATCCATTAACAGCAGGAGAATCTTTGAACCGTTATCGACAGCCATTTCGTTGATCATTTGATGTTTATCCATTTTTATTTCGCCTTTCTTTTTAAAATCGATATATTATATAGCTTTTTGAATGAACATACTCAGAATAAGATTTTACCAGCCGACCAGGATTTATTGCCTTGAATCTTCTCCGGGGCTATAATTACTATTCTTAATAATCAATAGGAGTTGAAGAAAATGGATTTTAGTCTGAGTGAAGAGCATCGAATGGTGCAGAAAATGGTGCGCGATTTCGCCAAGAAGGAGGTCGCGCCGGTGATTAAAGAACACGACCGCGCCCAGGAGATGGCTCCATTCATTCTGCCGCGTATGGGAGAGCTTGGAATTCTGGGTGTTTGCATCCCAGCCAGGTACGGCGGTCAGGGTATGGATTACATCTCCCTGGGAATTGTCTGTGAGGAACTGGAAGCGGTTGATTCGACCCTGAGGGTGGTGATGTCAGTTCACATGGGATTAAACAGCATGGGTCTGCTGCAGTGGGGCACGGAGGAGCAGAAAAAGCATTTTCTCACCCCGCTGGCGCGCGGCGATAAAATTGGTTGTTTTGGGCTGACGGAGCCAGGAGCAGGTTCGGATGTCGCCGGGATTGCCAGTACAGCCAGGCTGGACAGGGACAATTATGTGATCAACGGCGAGAAGATGTGGATTTCGCTGGCAACCAAGGCTGATTACTGCCTGTGGGTCGCAAGGACAGACAGCGAAGTTGATGATCCGCACGATGGTTTGTCCGCATTCCTGATAGAGCTTGACCGCCCTGGTGTTACAACAGGGGATATTAAAAACAAATTAGGTGTCCGGGCGGGCTCCACCGGATGGATAGCAGCCCAGGATGTGCGCATTCCTGAGGACAACCGGATCGGGGAGGAGGGCGAGGGTTTCAGAATCGCTATGTCCTGCCTAGACAACGGTCGCTACACGGTTGCAGCCGGCGCAGCCGGTCTCATCCGGGCCTGCCTTGAAGCAAGCATCAAATACGCAAATGAAAGGCGCGCCTTCGGGCGCAAAATTGGCAAGTTACAGCTGATCCAGCAGAAAATTGCCCGCATGGTACAATCCTACGAAGCAGCCAGGTTGCTGTATCTGCAAGCAGGCTGGATGAAGAATCAGGGCTTACGCAATACGCGCGAGACTTCGCTTGCGAAATGGTTTGCGACGGAGAAGTCGTTTGAGGCAGCTTCGGAGGCGATCCAGGTTCATGGTGCATACGGTTACAGCGACGAATATGATGTGGAACGCTACCTGCGCAATTCAAAAGGCGCAGTTATTTATGAGGGGTCGAATGAGATTCACCAGTTAATCCAGGCTGGCTTTGCCCTCGGATATCGGGACGATGCCGTTTTGAGAAAAGAGCTTCCCAGGTATGATCCTTCATACTGGCAGGAAATTGTATAGTTTGATAAATAAATTTCAGGATAAAAACTGCAGGAGGTTAAATTGAACATCGTCGTATGCATTAAGCAGGTGCCTGACAGCGCTGCAAAGGTGGTCGCAGAAGGTGGAAAAGCGTACTGGGGGGAGGCACCTTTGGTGATGAACCCCTGGGACGAGTACGCAGTGGAGACCGCACTGCTGCAGCAGGAGCAGCACGGAGGCCAGGTTATTGTAATCAGCGTGGGAGGCCCTTCCGCAACGGAGGCCTTAAAATCTGCCCTGGCGATGGGCTGCAACCAGGCTTACCTGATATCTGATCAAGTACTGGCGAACGCCGACAGCCAGGCGATCTCCCGAGTACTGGCAGGAGCGATCCAGAAGATAGGGAATGTTGATCTGGCAGTGTTCGGGAAACAGGCGATTGACAGCGATATGGGAGTCACCGCTCCCCAGACCGCCCGGGTACTGGGTTGGCCTGTGATTTCCCTTGTATCGGCAGTCAGGGAGACAAATCCTGGAATAGGAAAGATCGTGGTAGAACGCTCTGTTGAGAATGGCCGCCAGATCGTGGAAGGTGCGCTGCCCGTTGTGATCACTGTGTCCAAGGACATCGCCGAGCCGCGCTACCCATCGTTTATGGGAATCAGGAAAGCTGCGAAGGCGGAAATCCCGGTTTGGACGCTGGAAGACCTGGATATGGAGGTGCCTGCCCCGGTAGTACACTGGCCAGAGGTTGAGAATCCCCCCTCGAGGGAGATTACAAATGAAATGATATCGGGTGAAAATCCGCAGGAGATTGCGGATATGCTTGTTGACAAGATTCTGGACGAGAAGGTGCTTTAATGAGCGGGAAAATACTTGTTTTCATTGATCAGAATAAAGGCCAGACGATTCCGACTTCGTGGGAACTGATTGGCGCGGCAAAACAGCTTGAAGAAGGCTTTTCAGGAGGGATCGCTGCTTTAGTTGCGGGCGAAAAATCAAAAGAGGTATCCAGGACTGTATTTAAGTATGGCGCAGATGAAGCTTATTACTGCGACGACCCGGTTCTGGATGAATACCGCCCGGAACCATATGCTGATCTGGTCGCCAGAACAGCCCGGGAAATTGAACCGGAAATCATCCTTTTTCCAACTACCTCATGCGGCCGCGAGCTTGCAGCAATGGCAGCAATTGACCTGGAAAGCGGGATTATGCCAGATGTGATTGACTTAGAAATTCAGGAGGGGAAGGTGATAGCGACAAGACCGGTGTACGCCGGAAAGTTGTTGGCGAAGACTTACTGTGATTCCCGCCCGCAGATTATCACGGCGCGCGCCCGAGCTTTTGCCCCCCCTGAATTAGACGATTCTAAGGATGGAGAGCCCACAAAAGTTGAAATCGAATTCTCAGAGGAAAATATCCGTACAAAGGTCGTTGGCTACAGCGAGGGCGAAGCGGGCGTCAGTCTGGTGGATGCCAACATTATTGTTTCTGGCGGGCGCGGGGTGTCCAATAACCCTTCGATGACGCCTCCGGAAGGAATGGATGACAAGCAGGCTGAAAACTGGCGTGCTCAGCAGGGGTTTGCGATGCTCGAAGAGTTGGCAAAAGTACTCGGAGGCGCGCTGGGCGCCAGCCGTGCTGCGGTAGACGCGGGCTATATTCCTTATGAGCATCAGGTCGGTCAAACCGGAAAGGTAGTGTCTCCAGATTTGTATATCGCCTGCGGGATTTCTGGTGCGATCCAGCACCAGGCTGGGATGCGCACCAGTAAAATGATTGTTGCGATCAACAAAGATCCAGACGCTCCTATTTTCAAGCTGGCAAGGTTTGGCGTGGTCGGGGATATTTTTGATATTGTGCCGGCGTTGACCGAATCCTTTCGCCAAAAATTGAATTAACTTCACTGTGACCCTTATTTGAATATATCTGACACACCGCTGGTATTTCAGCGGTGTGTTCTGTCATGTGCCCTGTTTCATACTAACTGCTTGATAAATTGCTTGATCAGAGTGATTTTCGTCCGGCCGATGAGGAAGATTGGTATATGGTCGAATCAAACCGGATCGGTACAATTTCATTATCTGCAACAGGAATTTCTGAAATGTCAAGATATACAATCAATCATCTCGATTTATTTGATGGGTTCGACAGCGCACAGATGGAAAGAATGCAGATGCTATTTGTGCCGTGTCAGGAGGGAGAGGGCTCGATTCTTTTCAGTCAGGGTGCATATGCTGATCATTTCTATATCCTGGTGGACGGGGAGGTCGAAATTAGGTATAAGCCCGAAGACGGTCCGGAAATCAATATAACCAGGATTCGCGGGGAAGGAATCGTCGGGTGGTCAGCTGTGCTGGGCAACCATACATTTTCCTCTACCGCAATTTGTGGGACAGGTTGTGAACTGCTGCAGGTGGACAGCAGCAGTTTGCATGATTTCTGTGTGACCAATCCAGAAACAGGTAAAGTTATTATTGAAAGACTGGCTGAAATGATCGCAGAAAGGTTGCGCAACACCCACCAAGAGGTGATATCACTGCTGGAGCAGGGACTGAGGATACACTGTAATCCAGCATTTTCCACATAGCTTCCACTGCAGATTTTTTTATTGCTGCTCTTGTTATCAGGGTATAATACTTTTCTAACCTGAAAATGGGAGCATAAGGGATGAAAGATAATAATCTGTCTCAGGAGTCCTCAGAGGAAGAACGACTTAAGGTTCTGATTGAAAAGATCAGCGCTTATATCGAACATTATCACGGCGGCTCGGTTGAGATGGTCTCGCTAAGGGAGAAGGTCTTAAAGGTGAGGCTGCTGGGGGCGTGTGAGGGCTGCCCGCTGTCGCCGGTCACTCTTCATGGATGGATCGAAGGGACAGTCCACCAGTTCTTTCCGGATATCCAGGTGGTTGAAGCGGAAGCATAGTCAGATCAAAACAGTAATATAACCGGGCATCGCACATTGCTGAGATGCCCGGTTTGTATAATTGACAGAAGAGAGGCAAAACTTTGAGGATCATTGTGTTTTCGGATATACACGGCAACCCATACGCCTGCCAAGCTGTACTTCAGGCAATCCGGAAGGAAGGCGAATGCGATGCGGTGGCTGCAGCCGGCGACCTGTGCTTGGGTGGGAGCGACCCGGGGGCATGCGTGGACATGCTGGCGGAGTCCGGCGTACAGGCTGTGTTTGGCAATACCGAGGAATATCTTTTTTGTCCTGACCAGGTGCCTCCAGACCAGTTGCACAAAGATATGTGGGACAGAGTCCATCCGGTGGCTCTCTGGGTGCTCAAAAAGTTGTCCCGGGATCATATGAACTGGCTGAAAGCGCTGCCCTTTGAACTCAAATACCAGCCGTCCAGCCCCAAAAATGGGGGTCTTCAGGTAGTGCATGCAAACCCCAGCAATAATGAATTGATGATACTGCCGGCAGAAATGGAACAGAAAATGCTGTGGGAAGAAATTCGGCAGCCGGACGATGATCCGGAAATGGCTTCGGTTTTATCTGGCGTGAAAGCTGAGATTCTTGCGTTCGGTCATTTCCATTACACTTTTGAGCGCATGTGGGGCGATCTGCGCCTGGTGGATGTTGCGCCCTGCAGCATGCCCGGTGTTGATTTTGACCCCCGGGCTCGGTATACAATTTTTACGCATGAAGAAGACAAATGGTATATCACCCGCAAATGGGTGACTTATGACTCCAACAAGGAGCTGGGGGCTTTAGAGAGAAGCGACATGCCTTTCAAAGAGGTTTTTATTCGTTACTTCAAGTGAATTATGTTTCTGAGGTGGTGTGATTTCTGGTAAAAATAGAATTTTCGTTAAATTTCCAAACCTGCATTCAAGGGTCAATACGTCATTGCGCAGCCATCTGCCCTTGGATCGCTCCCGGCGCAAAGCACACCATCCTTCGGATTTCTGAGGATGATCTGTCCCAGGCCGTATAGGTGGAACAATCCTTCCGAATCCGGTTCTATATCGTGCCCCATTTCTGACAACTTCCGGGCTACCTCAGCCTGAATTCCACGCTCAAGCGCAACCGGACCACCGGCTTCGCCGTTGATGATGCAGAAGCGGGGGCGGTCAAGCGCAGATTGTGGGTTGAGGTTGTCATCAATCAGACCAGTAAGCACCTGTACATGCCCCTGGGGCTGCATAAACCCACCCATAACCCCGAAACAGGCATACAGCTCTTCAAGTTTTTCGGATCCACTTTTTCCTTCAGTTGGGATTGTAACCAGACCGGGGATGATTGTATGGTATGGACGTTTACCCGGCTCGAGTGCATTCGGGTGGGCAGGGTCAAGGCTGAAGTTCGCGCCGCGGTTCTGCAGGCTGAATCCCCAGCCCGCAGGCACAATGCCGGTGCCGAAACCCATATAATTGCTGTTGATGAAAGAACAGGCGTTGCCGCCTCCATCTACAACACTCAAGTAAACTGTATCTGAAGAGATAAATGGGCTGCCTTTTACCTGGTTGACGGTAGCTTTCTCTCTGTTGATCAATCTGCGCCTCTGTTGAGCGTAATCTTTTGAGAGCAGAGTCTCGACCGGAGCCGGTTTAAATTCAGGATCGGCAATATACCAGCGCGCATCCGCAAATGCGAGCCGCATTGCTTCGATCTCAAGATGCAGCCTTTGTGTGGAAAGTGGGTCGAGTGTTCCCAGGTCATAGCCCTCCAGTATGTTGAGTGCCAGCAGGGCAGCCAAACCCTGCCCGTTTGGGGGGCATTCCCAGACACGCAGCCCGCGGTAGGTCGTGCTTACAGGTGCCACCCAGTCGCTGCGGTGAGCGGCAAGGTCTTCTTCATTTAAACAACCGCCCGCCTCCCGAGCCACTTGCACGACTGCGCGCCCGATCTGCCCGTTGTAAAAACTGTCCTTACCCTCGGCGGCGAGGATTTTTAATGCGCGCGCTAAACCGGGGTTCTTAAATAACTGTCCCGGCTGGGGAGGTTTACCGTCGATGGTCAGTTCCAACCCGCCCGGAGCTTTTTTTAGCTGCTTTTCAAAGCCAATTTTCCAGAAGTGGGCGGTCAACGGCGAGACCGGGAAACCGTTTTCAGCCAATCGGATAGCCGGGTTCAGGACCTCCTTCATCGAGAGCCGCCCGAATCGTTCAACCAGGTCGCACCAGCCGGCTGGCGCGCCCGGGACTGTTATCGTGTAGGGATGAAAAGGCGGCAGTTCCCGGTCAAAGCCCTCCCGGCGAAGGCGGTTTATTGTCAGCTCTTTTGGGGCTCGACCGGAACCGTTAAGGGCAAAAACCGCCCCGGAGCCAGCCTGATAAAAAAGGGCAAAACAATCGCCGCCCAGACCGGTTGAGGTGGGTTCGGTTACGTTCAGAGCGGCCGCAGCTGCAACTGCTGCGTCAGCGGCATTCCCGCCGCCTGACAGGATCTCGAGACCGGCGGCGACCGCTAGCGGTTGAGATGTCGCAACCATGCCGCGGGTCCCATAAACCGGGGCGCGACTATACTTATCCAATCTTGACGACTTCAATTCCAACGCCTTCGATTACCTCCCCGACCAGCCACATTTCCTGGGCTGCAGCTGACCCTGCCTGGAGCAGGTTTATTAACCGGTCGGGAGGAACAGATAGCAGCAAGCCGCCGCTGGTCTGAGCGTCAAACAACAGCATCTGTGACGACTCATCAATTGTGGGAGTAAAATCCACATGCTTACCATAGAAAAGCCGGTTATCAGAGGACCCTCCAGGAAAAACCCATTCTTTTGCATACCCAGTTGCACCGGAGAAAAATGGGATGCTGTCAAAGTCAAACCGGAACCTGACTCCCGAGGCTGATGCCATTTCATAAGCGTGACCGAGAAGACTGAAACCGGTGATATCGGTGCCGGACTTGATACCAAACCTGCTTGCAAGTTCCGAGGTGGTTTTATTCAGGCGTTTCATCCACCTCACAACCTTTTCCACATGTTCGGGTTCAGCGATCCCGCGCTTGAGGGCGGTGGTGATTGTCCCTGTGCCGATTGGCTTGCTCAGAACCAGACTGTCGCCTGGTCTGGCGTTCATTTTTGTAATGATTTTTCCCGGGTCCACAAACCCCAGCACAATCAAGCCGTATTTTGGCTCTTTGTCCTGGATCGTGTGGCCTCCGGCGACCACAACTCCGGCTTCGCGAGCCTTTTCGGCGCCGCCCCTTAATATTTCAGCGTTGATCTCCTCTGGAAGGTCCGGCGGCAGCGCAGCGACGTTTAGAGCAAGGAAGGGCTGGCCACCCATCGCATATACGTCCGACAGCGCGTTTGCAGCCGCGATAGCACCATAGTCATAGGGGTCATCTACGACAGGGGTAAAAAAATCCGTTGTTGCAACCAGGGCGCGGTCGTCCTCTAGACGCCAGACCGCGGCGTCATCTGTTTCGCCCAGGCCGACCAGCAGTTCCGGAAAATCAGATGATCGGTATATCTCTTTCAGCGGGCGCAGCACCTGCGCCAGAGCCTCAGCGCTCAGCTTTGAAGCTCAACCCGCACAATCTGACAGGCTGGTCAGGCGTATCGTTCTCCCGGATGGTGATTTGTTATCCATAGCCAGTATTCATTCTAAATTCGTCAAATTATAAACTGAAAATTCGGTGTGAAGAAATTAGCAGTTGAATGAATTATGGATGTGTGTTAATATCCTCGATCGTGAAAGTTCTGGCTTTTTTTGCGCATCCCGATGATGAAACCATGCTGTCCGGGGGGGCGCTGGCGCTGCTAGCTCAATCGGAGGTCGAGGTTCATTATTTAATTGCCACCAGAGGTGAGGGGGGCGAAAGTGGCGACCCTCCGCTCTGCCTACCGGAGGAACTCGGGAGCCTGCGGGAGAAAGAAGTGGCATGCGCAGTTGAGAATCTGGGTGGTAGCAGCCTGACAAACCTGGGATATCCAGACCCGGTTGTTGGACCGGATCAGGCACTTTACCCATTCACAACCGACCTGGCGCGGTTAGCGGCTCAGGTCGCTGAACAGATTCAGCGGAGAGATGTGGATATTTTGATCTCGCACGGCACAAACGGCGAGTATGGGCACCCAGCGCACCTGCTCTGCAATAAAGCTTCTCGTTTAGTGGCTGCATCCAGCCAAGACAGCCTGTTCTTTTTATATACTGTCGCTGCCGCTTACCCGGAACACCCCAAGCCACGCATCCTGAACAGGTCTGACCCCGCCCATATTGTGATAAATGTCCGGTCGGTTCTGAATAATAAAATCCAGGCTGCTTTGTGCCATAAAACACAGCATGCTTTATTCATCAGGCGCGCTTCAATCGAGGCTGGACGAAGGGTGAAAGTGCCTGAAGTAATATTAAAAGAGGAGAGTTTGCACCGGGTGTACCCGGCAAAGAGAGGCGAGAGGGGCGGCCCGCTGGAGGAGTTTTTCTCAGCCTGGGCTATCCAACAGCCTTTTTAGCGTTCGAGCCAGATCGTCACCGGTCCATCGTTTGCAATCTCGACCAGCATATGGGCGCCAAATTCTCCTTTACGGGTTGGGACCCCTCTGGATTCCATTAATTCAGCAAATTGCTCTACAATTGGACGGGCAATCTCTGGAGGCGCGGCATTGGTAAATGAAGGACGTCTTCCCTTACGGGTATCGGCATATAAAGTGAATTGAGAAACAACCAGCACCTCGCCCCCGATATCCAGTACGGAGCGGTTGATTTTGCCGTCCTGATCTTCAAAAATCCTCAAATTTGCGATCTTGTCAACCAGGTAACGGATCTGTTCATCACCATCCTGCGGTCCGACCCCAAGTAATATCACCAGACCAGGTCCTATCTCTGCGACAGTTTGTCCAGAGACGGAAACCCGACCATTTATCACACGTTGAACTAAAGCTCGCATTCAATAAAAAGCCATTTACCGGAAAAAATCAAAATAAAGACCAGCTGTTTTTCTTAATCCGGCTGATCCGGAAGGGGCAGACCGATTGCCTGTTTTACTTCCCGGATAGTCTCTCTGGCGATCAAGCTGGCGCGTTTCTGACCATCATCAAGGATGTCCCAGACCATTTTGGGATCACGGGCCAATTCTGCACGCTTCTCCCTGAAAGGTTCGAGGTGTTTGTTCAGGTGGCGGGCAAATATTCGTTTGCAGTCAACGCAACCTATCCCGGCCCGGCGGCATTCGCGGTTAATATTTTCAACTTCATCCTGCGGTGTGAAGATTTTATGCATTGAAAATACATTGCATACATCAGGGTCCCCGGGATCTGAGCGCCGCTTCCGTTGGGGATCGGTCACCATCATCATTACTCGCTGGGTGGTTTCCTCCGGGGTGGCTGCCAGCTCAATATGGTTATCCAGACTCTTGCTCATTTTATTTTTACCATCGATTCCGAGCACCTTGGGGATCTCAGTCGCTTTCATCTTGGGCTCAACCAGCACATCCGTATTGTAACGGTGGTGGAATGAGCGCACTACCTCGCGGGTGAACTCGAGATGGGGAGCCTGGTCTACGCCTACCGGTACAGCATCGGCTTTGTACAGCGCGATATCGGCAGCCATCAGGACGGGGTATCCCACCAGCCCGTAATTAATGTTGTGAGGCTGCTGGCGGACCTTCTCCTTGAATGTCGGCAGATCGGTCAGCTTTCCAAGCGGTGTGACCATTGAGAAGAAAGTGTGCAGTTCGGTGACTTCAGGAACCTGGGATTGGATGAATACGATCGTCTCCTGAGGCCGGATGCCTGCCGCCAGCCAGTCCAGAGCCATCTCATACGTGTTCTGGTTAATGTCGTCAGTCGTTTTGACGGTTGTCAGGGCATGGATATCGACAATGCAGTACACGCAATCATATTCATCCTGCAGGGCAACATAATTCTTTATGGCACCCAGATAATTTCCGAGATGCTGTTTACCTGTTGGTCTGGCTCCTGAAAACACCCTGCCTTTCTTCTGTTCTTTCATGCGTTCTCCTTGAGATAATTGCGCACCAGTTTGTTGATCTCACCTTTGTCAACGTGGCGGTTTGTCCTGAGTTTTGAATACAATAAATCGCCATTTACAGTGAATTCGAAACGGCCCCCATCTGAGGGCACCAGGGTGATTGAGTCAATTTTAAATTCGAATTCGTTTAACACATCGGCCATCACACTGACAGCTCTATCAGTGTAATGTCAAGCAGCACAGTAGACTAATTCAATTTTCATCAGCATAATATATCTCCTTAAATCGTTTGAGTAATGTACATTTAAAGAATAAACCCGTCGGTGATGCGACGGGATATTGAGCCAGCTTCACTACTAAATTCGGAAATTTATTCTATATTTTAGGGACTCTAAAATTCACACAATTCGCTTTTTCAAGCGTGAATAAACTTCCAACTGGCGCCAGGTAACGGCGGCGATTCCGGCACGGGATACTGACCCATTTCTGCCGAATGAGAACGTTCGTTTCCGGTGGGTGTTCACCCTGCAGCTCAGAGGTCCATTCAACGCTGGCGTAAGGGTGGATCTTTCACCGGTGTCCACTCTCTGTACCTTCGTTCCGGCGTTTACTCTTCCTCTTCAATGCTTTTTTCGCTCTAATTGTCAAGTTAGTATATCACAACTAGCACATACAACAGTGATGGTCGGCAGCATGTAGAATGGAGTATTACCGGCGTGGGTAATGAACAATTTCCCAGCTTATCAGGGTCTGCCGCAGCTCTGATTTACTGTGCAAATCAAACTTGTCGAGAATGTTGCGTATGTGAATTTTTACCGTCTCACGAGAGATTCCAAGTTTATCCGCGATCTGGGGATTGGTGATCAGCCTTCCGCCGTTCGCTTGGCAGATAATTTTGGCTATCTCGCGCTCCCGTGGGGTAAGTTTTTTCCAAGCTGTCGGCGGGTAAAGGCTTGCGGTTCTATTAATCACATATGCGAAAGCATCTTCCATAAACCATTTTCTCCTGAACTACAAATATATTTAATTGCCTGCGTAATACCTGTGCATCTTAAAAACCTTTTCTGCCAATCGCTTATAAAAATCTTCGCTGAGCTAACATATTTGTTGCAAGGTTCATACCTCTGCTCTTCGTTACCTTTTCCACCAGGCGTTGAGTATGCTAGAATCTATTATGGGACAAGCTGTCATTGTCTTTTCATAAATAAAGATCACAATGGTTGACTGTTCAGATTCAAAAGTTTGTGTATTCAGGATGTAAAAAGGAAGTGGAACATGAAAGAGAAAACGGATATCCGCCCTTCACCGATTGCTGGACAATGGTATTCTTCAGACCCCAGAGTTCTGGCAAGTGAGGTGGATGGATATATCAACAATGCACGGGCACCCAGGCTGGAGGGAGATGTAGTTGCAGTAGTGGCGCCGCACGCCGGGCACTTGTACTCAGGTCAGGTCGCCGGGTATGCGTTTGCCGTTTTAAAGGGCATATCCCCGGAGGTTGTGGTTGTGGTCTCACCAATGCACCATCCGTATTATGAGGAGCTGCTGACGACAAAACACGCGGCATATGAAACCCCATTGGGGATTATTCCGGTTGATAGGTATGCGCTTGAGGAATTGAGCGCCAGCCTGGAGACAAATTCCGGGATCAGGATTGTTCCTGTCGCTAGGGATAGCGAGCATTCAATTGAGATCGAACTGCCATTCCTGCAGCGCGCGCTTGGCAATCCATTCCGCATTTTACCGGTGATGGTGCGCGATCAGAGTGTAAGGGTGGCGAGAGCACTGGGCAACGCGCTGGCAGATCTTTTCCAAGCAGGGGGAGCTTTGGCTAATTCACGCCCGTTGTTTGTCGCCAGCACTGATTTATCCCATTTTTATACCCAAACTCAGGCGAATGCCCTGGACCAAAAAATGTTGGAAGTGATTAAATCTTTTGACCCCGAAAGAGTGATCAAGCTGGATGAGAGTGGGGAGGGTTTTGCCTGCGGAAGGGGGGCAGTGGCGGCGGTGTTGTGGGCGACAAAGAATTTGGGGGCGGACTCAGTGCACATTCTGCACTATGCGACCTCCGGAGATGTTTCCGGTGATTATTCCAGTGTGGTGGGTTACGGTTCAGCTGTGGTAACACGCGAGAAGAATTATTTATCAAAATAAGCAGGTGATATGGAAGGAACAATTTGGTTAGATATTCTTGGTTTATTTGCGGTAGCGGTTCTAGTTCTCGCTAATGCTTTCTTTGTAGCAGCGGAATTTTCACTGGTGAGTGTGCGAAGAACCCGAATCGCTGAACTTGTCGATAGTGGAAATGCTGCCGCGGTTTCAGTGCAGCAGGCGATTAACAACCCAGATAAGGTGATCGCTGCCACCCAACTGGGGATCACCCTCTCAAGTCTTGCGCTGGGCTGGATTGGCGAGCCTGCCCTCAGTCATTTACTCGAACCGATTGTTATTCTTTTCCCGGTTCAAATTCAATCCGAAGTTTCCCACAGCCTCTCCGCAGGATTTGCATTTGCGATTATTACATTTATGCATGTGGTGGTAGGGGAATTAATGCCAAAATCAATCGCACTGCAGGACCCGGAAAGCACCTCTCTTGTAGTCGCCCGTCCTACGCTCTGGACAGAGCGGATTTTTAAACCTGCCATTTGGGCGCTGAATGGCACTGGTAATGCCTTATTGCGGTTTATCGGAATCCAACCCGCTGAAGGTCATTCATTGGTTCACTCTGTGGAAGAGCTGCGGATGATTGTGGCTGCAAGCATGGAAGAGGGCGTTTTTCTTAAGGATGAAGGGGAGATTTTACAGGCGATGTTTGATTTTGGTGGACTGGTTGTCCGCCAGGTGATGATACCGCGCACGGAAATGATCGCGGTTGAAGCAGATATAAACCTTCAAGAAATCATTGACTTGATCATTGAATCCACATTTACGAAATTTCCTGTCTATGATGACGATCTGGACAATATTATCGGCATTGTCCATGTGAAGGATTTGTTTAATGCACTCGGATCGGAAGAAGTAGGGAAAAGGACCGCACGAGATTTTCTGCGGGAAGCGCTGTTTGTCCCGGAAACAATATCGGTGAACATGCTGCTGCGCAATTTTCGCGATAACCGCCAGCACATCGCGATTGTGCTGGATGAATACGGCGGGACGGCAGGCTTGGTAACTTTGGAGGATTTGGTTGAGGAAATCCTGGGTGAGGTGAGTGACCCGTTTGACGTTGTCACTCCTGAAATTCAACCACAATTGGATGGTTCGTTCCTGATCGATGGGCGGGCGCGGCTGGAGGATGTAAACGAACATCTTGGACTTGCGTTAAGCGAGCCAAATTATGACACGATTGCCGGTTATATCATGGGGAAATTAGGCCGTGTGCCGCGATTGCACGATGAGGTGAAAGGAGTGAATGTGCGCATGCGGGTAGAAAAAATGGATGGTATGCGGGTTGACCAGATATCGCTTTCATTTTTGGGAGGAAAATCAGGCAATTCGTTTACCGTTTCACAATAGCCTGGACTATCGGGATGCATTCTGACCAATCGTAGCGGTTTGATGCCAGAAAGCGTTTCTTTTCAACTCAGCAGAGTCAGTTCAATTTATTAACAGATGACAGTATATGTTGAAATAGCCGTCAATATCCCGCAGGTAACGGGTGCATTTCATTATCACATCCCTGCCGAGCTGGAAGGGGCGGTCAAGGCGGGACACCTTGTGGTTGTGCCTTTTGGAAAACAACGCGTCCAGGGAGTGGTTCTCAGACAGATCGACCAGCCAGAAGTATCCGAGACAAGGCCGGTGATTGAACTGGTGGATCCGGACGCGGTCCTGACCCCAGCCCAGCTTGAGTTAGCCAGATATCTTTCTGAGCGGTTTTTAGCCCCAGTAGCAACCTGCATTGCGCTGATGCTGCCCCCTGGACTTTCGCAACTTGCGGATGTGATTTATTCAGCCCAGACGCAGAATTATCGAGAATTGACCCGCAATCAGAGGCGGCTTTTGGATCTTCTCCAACGAAAGGGACCTCAGCGCGGATCCCAGATCGACCGGAGTTTAAAACATATCAACTGGCGGGCAAGTGCCCGTTCGCTAGTGAAGAAGGGACTGCTAAACACCCAATCGACCCTGCCGGCGCCGAGAGTCAGACCGAAGAGAGTCAGAATGGTTGAGCTCAGATGCTCCCCGCAGCAGGCTGCTGAAGCTATGCCCGGGTTGGCGAGAGCGGGATCTGTGGCTTTGCAACGTCGGCAGGCTGCACTGGGCTTGATCATGCAGGAAGACGGTCCTGTAAATGTCTCCAGAGTTTATGCTGGCAGCGGGGCGAATCTTAATGACCTGCGAAAATTGGAGGAAATGGATCTGGTTTCCATAAGGGAGCGCCAGGTATGGCGTGACCCACTTGATAAATATGTGTTTGTACCCGATACGCCGCCGAAGCTGACCGGAGACCAGCAGAAAGTATTGACGGAAATTGAAGCGAGTCTGCGCGCTGTCCAGGCTGGAGTTGAAACAAAACCGCTGCTGTTGCATGGGGTAAACGGATCCGGCAAGACGGAGATTTACCTGAAAGCTGTTGAGTTGGTGCTTAGTATGGGAAAACAGGCTATCGTACTTGTTCCGGAGATTTCACTGACACCGCAAACGGTTAAGCGCTTTCTGAACCGGTTTCCTGGCTTAGTAGGTTTGTTACATTCTGGACTGTCGCAGGGGGAGCGCTATGATACTTGGCGTAGAGCGCGGATTGGGGAGCTCAGGATTGTGGTCGGGCCGCGCAGCGCATTGTTTGTACCTTTCTCAAACCCCGGGATTATTATCCTGGATGAATGTCACGATGATTCATATTACCAGTCTGAACCGCAACCGTATTACCAGTCCGGGCTGGCGGCGGTTGAATACGCCAGGTACTGCGGCGCGGCATGCCTGATGGGTTCGGCGACCCCTAACGTTTCCAGTATTCAAGCCTGTGAAAATGGCGAGTGGCGATATCTGGAACTGCCGGCGCGCATATTAGCTCACAGAGACGCTGTATCTTCGCAGCTTGAAAGACTGGGCAAAACAGGCGCTCGTTTTCACTATCTTGAAGGTGAGGTGCAGGGGGCTGATCTGCCGGCTGTATCGGTTGTCGACATGCGCCGGGAATTAAAGGAAGGGAACCGTTCCATTTTCAGTCGGGAGTTATTCAATTCGCTCGAACGTGTTCTTTCAGACAAACTGCAAGCAATTTTATTCCTCAATCGGCGCGGAGCAGCTACATATGTATTTTGCCGGGATTGTGGGCATTCGCTGAAATGCCCTCGCTGTGAAACGCCGCTGATTTTTCACACTTATCGGAAAGAAGACCTGCAGTGCCACCGATGCGGTTACCGGCGGAATATGCCCCGCAGATGTCCCAAGTGCGGAAGCACTAGGATCCGCCAATACGGTACAGGCACTCAGAAAGTGGAGGCGGAAGTTCAGCGACTGTTTCCCAAAGGAAAGCCTATTCGCTGGGACCATGAAACCACCCGCAAGAAAGGTTCGCACGAGTATATCCTGGAAGAATTTATCAGTCAGCGGGCGAATATCCTGGTTGGAACACAGATGCTTGCAAAAGGACTGGACTTACCGTTTGTCACCCTGGTGGGGGTCATCCTGGCAGATGTTGGTTTAAATCTACCTGATTACCGGGCAGGTGAAAGAACCTTTCAGGTTCTCACCCAGGTGGCAGGGCGGGCTGGAAGGAGTCCGCTGGGAGGGGAGGTCATCCTGCAGACGTTTCAACCGGAGCATTATGTCATCCAGGCGGCTTCAAAACATGACTACAAACAATTCTCAGAGCAGGAATTGGAATACAGGCGAAGACTGGCTTATCCGCCTTATACCAACCTGGCGAGAATGGAATTAAGGAATACCAGTTTTGAACATGTTCAAGATGAATCCAGGCGAATGGCTGCAGTTTTACGGAGGTTAATTGCGGTGGGCGGCCGCCGGGCCACAAGCATGATTGGACCGGCCCCGTGTTTTTTCTCCAGGATCGGCGGCAATTACCGCTGGCAGATTATTCTTAAGGGTCCCGATCCAGCTTCGCTTCTCAAGGGGCAGGACCTTGGAGCTTGGAAGGTCGAATTGAATCCGCCTTCCCTGCTCTGAGATATTGTGCCGGTTATTGCTGGGTGTTAGATTCCCGGGTCCAAAATAGAGTTCTCTTGCTATAATTACGGGAATATCATTATTGATTGGTCCCTGAGGGTTTGCCTGCCCAAACCGGCGGGGCGTCTGGAATGCAGTTCCTTATGATTTAATGCAGGAGTTCACCATGCAGCCTTTACGAAATGAGGTAATTACATGGGATGATGTGGAAAAGCTGATCGACCACCTGATTCCGCAATTCGAACAGGAATTTGAGGCGATGGTCATGGTCACTCGCGGTGGAATAATTCCAGGTGGGATGCTGGCAGAATCGATGGGCATAACCCATATCCTGACTGCGGCGGTGGATTTCCCTGCTCAAATGGAGATGGAAAAGAGTAAATTAATGGCCTGGCCTGAGTTTATCCAGTTTCCGGATGACAGAGTATTACGGGCTCGGAAAACCCTGGTTGTCGATGACGTCTGGGGTTCGGGTAGGACGATCACTTCAGTGAAGATAAAAGTATCCGCGGCGGGAGGCTTTCCATTTACATGCGTGCTGCACTTCAACCCTTACCGCAACCTGTTCGGCTCAGCCCGGCCGGATTATTATGCTGCTATAACGGACGCGCACATTATCTATCCTTGGGAGATCGACCGCGGACCGGATAAAGTGCTGCTGGGCGAACCCTGAAATCGGTTTTTATAAAGTCTCCAGGGCTAGTGCGAGTTTTCGCCTGAATTCTGGCTGGTTGAATTGCGACCACGCCTCAGGGAAGGTTGTCAAAAGCCGGTCGCGTTCCTCAGTTTTAAATTCAAGGTATGTACCAATCCCCTCCAGAGATAACTCCTCTTTTTTAGAAGCCTTTTTATCCAGAATATTTTGCAGATGGTCAATCGCAACCTGGGCGTCTACCAGATTGCCAAGGTGATCCTGCAGTCCTTTGAGCTGTTCGATTAATTCATTTGATTCAGGGCCTAGCACCTCCCGGAAGTACTCGACCGTGTAACGCAGTTTCTTTATTTCGATTCGGAGCACATGTAATAGTTCCAGAGGCGCATTTTCGATAAAAGACTCGAAAGAACGTACGACTGCCAGGCGCTCGTAAATCAGAACAGGAGCCAGTTCCTTAACCCTCTTTGGAGCGGGGATGCCTTTTCGCATCTTGCGGGCGCCCGTCCCCGGGGTTTTGAGGAAGATGTTGAATTTGCGTTTGAAGTCGGAATAGTCTTGGCTGTCCAGATATTCAAGCATTTCAGCGCGGGCTTCCTGACGTTGTTTCCGCAAAGATTCCAGCAGTGGATCCAAACCGGATTTCGCCTCATCAGACAGGGAATCCAGGTAAACCTGAGATTTTTCGATAAATACATCCAGGTCTCTTACACTGCCAAGTTTGCGTCCGGTTGTGCGCAACCCTTTCAAATGAGGCTTGAGGGAGCCGGACTTAAAGGCAATTAAAAACACATCAAAGGCGGCTCGCAGACGTCTGGTAGCGACCCGCATATCATGGAGTGCTTCGATGTCTTCCCCCAATCTTGTGCCTTCTTCGTGGCTCAGCATTGCTGCGAACTGGTAGCGCATAATCTTTCGTCCTGCTTCAGCGAGCTGATCGTCAGAGCCAATCCCTGGGTTTTCCATCGGTTCCGGGAAAGGCACCATTTTAGTATCCGCTTTCTTGGGCTCCATTACTTTTATCTTTGGGAAACCGATTTTGAACCACAGTCTTGCGTTCTGCTGCGCTTCCGCAGCATCAGCTGTCGCATCCGGACCTTCCACCACGATCCAGATGCCGTTACGGGATGACTCGATATGTTTGATAACTGTGCTCTGGCTCCCAGAGCAGTTTAACCCTGCCGCTATCCGGAGGAGTGCGCTTACCGTCTGTACTTCACGCTGTTGAATCGGGGAGAGATTGAGGTTATCCAACTCTTTGCGCTTAATAATCCCCTGCTGGATGGCAATAACCGCGGCGAGCACGTTTAATTCATCGCTGGATAAATCCCCGTCACTGCTTTCAGAAGCCAGGATTTTGGCGTCTTTAATTGGATTTTTCTTCTTCCCCGGCAGAGGTTTATCGAACAAAAGGCAGGCAAAACCTAAAATATCCCGGGAACGGTCATCCAGCTCGTGCAACAGTTTGGTTCGCTCAAACAAAATCAGAGCCTGTTCGCGGACGTGTTCATTGTGTTTATTGGCGGTTGGGGCTGACTCTTTTGACTCCGTTTCCTGGGTTTCAACCGGACCGGTTTCTGCTTCCGTTGAGGTTTCGGGTTCCTGAGGTGCGGGGGCGGAATCTTCCGCCCTGTTCAGATTCTCCTCTTCCATGACTTTGCAATCCTTTCCTTCCAGCTTGAGTTAGTTTAACCTCGTTTTGGCAAACGAATATTATATACGGTTCCTATAACTGAACAAACAAATTTAAGATAACGAAAATGTTAAAAAATGGGGTTGAAGGTCAATCCCTGTAGGTTTTCATATACCAGTCGATCATCCAGTTCTGGACATCTAAAGTGGCTTCACCTTTTTGTGGAGTGATATAGCTGTAAGTGCCGTCGGGATTCATCCTGCGCACCTTCCTGTTGGCGATAAAGTATGTATCCAGCACATCACGCCGAAGGTAATGTATCAGGCGCGGGTCCTGTACCGGGAAGAGGACTTCAACCCGGCGGTTGATATTGCGGGGCATCAGGTCGGCGCTGCCCAGGAAAATTTCCGGCTCTCCGCCGTTGCGGAAATAGTAAATGCGGCTGTGTTCCAGAAAGCGTCCGACCACGCTGATCACCCGGATATTGTCGCTCACCCCCGGGATACCGGGGCGGAGGCAGCAGATGCCGCGAACGATCAAGTCAATCTTTACCCCAGCCTGTGAAGCAGTGTAAAGGCAGCGTATGATACGCGGATCCACGAGAGAATTCATCTTAAAGATCAGATGCCCGTCCTCGCCGTTCTTGGTATGCTGGATTTCACGTTCAATCAGCCATTCCATCCTCTCGCGCAGATTTATCGGGGCGACCAGCAGTTTGCGGTACTGCTGCTTGGCGGAATAACCGGTGAGGTAGTTAAACAGGTCGGTCGAATCCGCGCCAATTTCCTCATCGCAGGTGAACATACCAATGTCTTCATAAAGCTGGGCAGTGATCGCGTTGTAATTGCCGGTCGCTAGGTGGACGTAACGGCGGATATGTTCTCCTTCTTTTCGAATTACAAGAGCGATTTTTGAGTGGGTTTTCAAACCAAGCAGTCCATAGATGACATGTACACCCTCTTTCTCAAGCATCCTGGCCCAGCCGATATTGCTTTCTTCGTCAAAGCGGGCCTTTAACTCGACCAGGACCGCGACTTGTTTTCCATGCTCGCGTGCTTCCATTAACGCTCTAACAACCGGCGAGTTGCTGCCCACCCGGTAAAGAGTTTGCTTGATCGCCAGCACGTTGGGGTCGCGTGCAGCGGTTTTCAGGTAATCCACAACCGGCTGGAATGAATGGTAGGGATGGTGGATCAGGATATCTTCACGGCGCATCGTCAGGAAAATGTTGCTGTCATGCAGGTCGTGCCGCAAAGGAGGCTGGATCGCCTGTTTTAGGGGCTGGTCTTTTAAGTCATACCGATCGATTTTGTGCAGGCTCATCAAGCTGCCTAGACCCAGATGACCGTTGAGAACGTATATATCGTTGCGGTCGAGTGTGAGGTTCTCGATCAGGATTTCCCGTACATGGGGAGGCATAGCGTCGTTGATCGCCAGACGCACGACAGAACCAAACCGCCTCTGGCGAACGCTTTGTTCCATGGTTTCAAGTAAATCTGAGGCTTCCAGCTCCTGGATAACCATATCAGCATCGCGCGTAACCCGGAAGAGGTGTGATTCTACGATCTCCATTCCCGGAAAGAGTTTTTCCAGGTTGGCGGCAATTAACTCTTCAAGCCAGATAAAGTAATGGTTGAAAGGGGTGGTGCCGTCTTTGCGGACTGTCCCGGATGACTTTTTAATGGGAATCAAGCGCGGAAGGCTAGTCGGCATTTTAATCCGTGCAAAATGTTCCTGTTTGGATTCATCCCGGATGACAACCGCAAGATTCAGACTGAGATTGGAAATATGGGGAAAGGGGTGACCCGGATCAAAAGCCAGGGGCGTCAGGACTGGAAAGATAACCTCTTCAAAATAATCGTCGACATTTGATTTCTGGCGGCTGTTCAGGGTGGTGTAATCCAGCAGATGTATTCCGTTTTTATCAAGCTGCGGGATCAGTTTTTTCTCAAGACATTCTCTGGCTTCGGTCATTAAATTCAGCGCAACCTTGCGAATTTCCACAAGCTGCTGCGCCGGGGTCATTCCATCCGCCGGGACATCGACAACACCCGCCTGTACTTGCTTCTTTAAACCAGCAACCCGGACCATAAAAAATTCATCCAGGTTCGATCCAAGAATTGAAATAAATTTAACTCTTTCCAGCAGCGGGTTGCTCTCATCCTGTGCTTCCTGCAGCACCCGGCGCTGGAATTCAAGCAGTCCCAGCTCGCGGTTCACATACAGCTGGGGGTCTTTAAGGTCTGTTATATCGCTGGTCTCAATTTGATCAACTGCTAATTCGCTCATACGCACTTCGAAAAACTTGCCCGGGCGTCAAATATCCCGGTCTATTTCTTCTCCTTTTTCTTCTTCTTTTTCTTTTTTGCGCTTTTCAGATCTCCGGATTCTTTTTTGAACGGATCGTATTCCAGTTCCAGGATCAGCTTATCGACGATCGTTTTCAGAATCTTAATCCGGGCATAATACTTTGAATCACCCTCGACCACAGTCCATGGCGCGGTAATGGTGCTGGTTTTTAACAGCATTTCATTTACCGCGGCTTCATACTGGTCCCATTTTTCGCGGTTGCGCCAATCTTCATCGGTGAGCTTCCAGGCTTTGAGTTTGTCGGACTCCCGCGCTTTAAAGCGCGCCAGTTGTTCTTCTCTACTGATTTGCAGCCAGAATTTGAACAGGATTGTCCCAAAGTCGACAAGCTGGCGTTCAAAGTAGTTGATCTCCCGGTATGCGCGTTTCCATTCATGTTCGGTGCAGAACCCTTCAATCCTTTCCACCATTACGCGTCCATACCAGCTGCGGTCGAATATCGCGATTTGACCGGTCTCGGGAAGGCGGCGCCAGAAACGCCACAGGTAATGGCGCACAGCTGAATCGCCTTTGGGTGCCGCAATCGGGTAAACCACAAATCCGCGCGGGTCAATTTTCTCCGTTATCCGGCGAATCGCGCCACCCTTGCCGGCTGCATCCCATCCTTCGAAAACCATAATCACCGGACGCTTCTGGATATATACCTGGTAAGCCATTTCATGCAATGCGACCTGATATTTGATAACTAATCGTTTATATTCTTCATGCTCCAGAGCTGGCGACAGATCAATTGTTTGCAGCATCATATTCTCCGGATTTCGCTTCAGATTGTTCTTCTTCCGCCCCCCATTCTGGCTGGGATGCCTGTTCTTCCAAGACCGGTGTGAGTTCTAATGGTTCGGATTCCAATCCGAGAGCAGGTTCGAGGGTGTTTATCACCGTTTTGTAAATTTTGACCCATGTATGGCGACGGTCGGTCGCCTCAATGATGGTCCAGGGTCCCCATTCGGTTTCAGTTCTCTCAAAGGCTTCCTCGTATGCCAGGGACCACTTGTCATAATTGCGGTGGTGATCCCAATCCTCTGCTGTGACATGCCAGGCAGTCAGCGGGTCTTTGGAAAGTTTCTTAAATCGTCGCTTTTGTTCTTCCTTGCTGATATGGAGGAAGAATTTAATAATCAGGTGCCCGTCGTCAGCAAGCGTTCGTTCGAAGTCGACAATATCCCGGTATGCACGGTGCCATTCGCGTTCCGGAATGAGGTTTTCGACCCGTTCCACCATTACACGTCCGTACCACGAGCGGTCGAAAATCACCCATTCCCCCAGCCTGGGTATTTTCAACCAGAAACGCCACAGCCAGGGCCGTTTTTTCTCGTATGTGCGGGCAGCCCGGATGGGATAGAGTTTGTATCCGCGCGGATCGAGATGGCGGGTTAGCCTCTGGATGGAAGTCCCTTTTCCTGCGGCATCCCATCCTTCAAACAGGATAATCACCGGAATATTTGCGTCCCAGGATAATTTCTGGATCGTGTAAAGGCGGCTGGCTAGCGTTGGCATAATTTGCTTGTAAGTCGCTTTATCGATCTTCTGGTTAAGGTCAATTTTATCCAACATTTTTGGCTTATCCTTGGTGATGAGTATAGTGGTTGATTTACTATTGTCGCGTAAAGCGGTCGTTTTGTAAATAACCCATCCAGACGGGTGGTTTTCTATTGTAACTGATAAACGAACTTGGCTGAAATTTTTCGCCAGCCACTAGAACAGATATGCTGATCGGAACTTTTAATATAACGGATAATGGTCGTTATTGCCCAGAGAATCGAAACCCCACTTGCTCTGCATGTCGATCAATTGTAACTAAACTATTGGTTTTCGGTATCCCTTTCCAGCGGGTCCATCAACGCGATCAACCCAATGGCTCCGATATCTGAGAATAGCAGCGGTGCCAGGAAGGGGGCGCCTCTGATGAAACGTTCACCAACGATAACCCCGCCCGAGGCAAGATTTTCTGCGATATGCAGACCCAATCCGGTGAAACCCACAAGGATCATCAAAAGCATTGCCGCAGTGTAGGTAAGCAGATCGCTGCGAGCAGGTTTTTCAAGGACGCCTAGCACGACAGCCACAACTGTGCTGAAAACGCCAATCCCGGTTGGTACCCAAAGCCAGGGGTTGGAGAAATCTGTCCGGGCGTGATCCAGCACACTGCTAATGACTGTTGCCAGAGCTGCCATCCCGGTGATGAAGAAATACGCCCTGGTTTTACTGTACGGCAGGTTGATCTTCCTTCCTGCAAGCAGTACTAGCGTCCCGCTGTCAGGCGGAGTCTCCACCCAGGATGCACTTAAACCCAGCAAGCCCACCAGTGAGAAGGTAAGCGGTCCTAGGATCGGCGGTGCCCAAACAAGCAGCGGCACTGAAACTTGGCTGCCCGGATCAGCGTAAGGCAGAATCGCCCGAACGGAGTGGAAATACGCTCCCAGCAGGCCGATCAGGATGCTTGCAAGGAACACAACAGTTGCTATCACTGTCGCCAGCAGGTGGTTTCGGACAGCCAGCAAACCCGCCAGCAGCAGCAAAACGCCAGCAACCGGACCGAAAATAATCGGAATCCATTCATTTTGAACGATGCTGCCGCTGATCAGGTGGGCGATTAGCGTTTCCAGACCGAGCAGGATTAGATTGAGGGCAGCCATCAACAACATGGTCTGGTCGCGGGTGAGCGGGATTTTTATCTCTTTTACCCGCGGGAACATAACTGCAAGCGGGTACATATTTAATTCGATCCGCCGTTTTTGGCTTCCTGTAATTTATCTTCGACCATCTCGCGCAGTTCTGCGAGGTCGTGAAGAACCTCGTAGGCTCCATGCCACTGTGAATAATCGGGACCCTGCATCCAGGCGCCGAATTTAGCTGTGCGCCCCCAATGGTGCCACAGGTTGAAGAAGGTGAAGTCAATTGTCTCATCGAAGGGTTCGGAGGTAAGCAAACCCTGATCTATCACTGGCTGGATGATTTCCTGGCTCTCCAGCACCCATTCGTTTACCCTTTCAGTAGCTTTGTCGGCTGCCGGGTAGAAGTCATCGATGAAGGTTTGCGAGTGGCATTCCAGACAAACTCCCTGCATGCGGACTTTATTTTCCTGCCAGGCTGGTCGGCGTGTGCTTACCGGTGCGAATAGGTACCAGGTCAGGCGGTCGCCTACATCGTGTGAAGTTCCGGTTGTCCCAAATCCGCTCATATGGCATATGGCGCAGGTTGGGGCAGGAAAATCCTTGACCGTGAGTGTGCCTGGTTCTGCCTCCCAATTCCAGGTATATCCGGTGGTCTTGTAGGCGATGCCATGAGGGGATTCGACATATATCTCATACTGAGGGTGGTCGGGACCGATGTGGCAGTAATTGCAGGTTTCCGGCTTACGGGCTTGCTCCAGGCTGAATTCATGCCGGAGATGGCACATCTGGCACTGACCTGGAGAACCATCTACTCCCGGTTTTCCGATATTGTGACAAGCTTCACAGGTGAAGCGGGTCATCGCTTCGCCCTCGAGCTTGTGAATATCGTTGCGGGATTTATCCGGCATATAGTTTCCTTCAGGTATGATTTCATACATGGCGAGCAATTCTGGAGGTAGATTCTCGGAACCTGCATACGCTACGTAAGCCGGCAAGCCGTGACGGCTCTGGTGTAACTGTGCTACCTCAGCAGCGTGGCATTTCTGGCACATAGTTGTTGTGGGTGAATTCAAGACATGAGTACCTTCATGCTCGATCGCTCCGGGATAATCCGCTTTAACTTCGTGGCAGTCCTGGCATTGGACCTCGGCAGCTGCCATTGAACTGTGGGTATACTGCTCGATAATGCCGGGCGAGGTTTTACGGTGACAGACAACGCATTCGTTATTGCTGTTTGCGAGCACATCAATTTCTTGAACTTCAACCGGTGAGCCTGCTCTTCCGATTGCCATAATGATCAAGGCTGCTCCCAGTACAACAATCACCGCGACCAGACCAAATATGAGTGCTTTTGAAAACCCCTGACTTTCCCTGTTTTCACTCATTTAGGATCCTCCTCGACAGTTAATTAATGTTCCCCCTAAACTTAACTAATATTATATTAATAATCAGGAGTTGTAAAGGGTTGAATTACGGTCTCTGAAAATCTAGTTTCAGCAAGGCAGTTGGGAGAACTACTTGGCCACAAAATTGTGGTCAAAACCAGTCAGTAGAAGCGGGTCGCCTTCGGTGACCACCAGGATGTCTTCAATCCTGACCCCGAATTTTCCCGGCAGGTAGACACCCGGTTCGACTGAAAACACCATACCCGGGGAAAGGACGGTTTCACTGGTGGATGTCATCCAGGGGGGTTCGTGCCCCTCCAATCCCAACCCATGGCCTGTACGGTGGACAAAATATTCATCAAGATGGTTGTTTTTGAGGGAGGCGCGCGCTGCCCGGTCGACATCTGCGGCGGTGTTGCCAGGAACCGCAGCCGTTCTTCCTGCTTGGTTCGCATCAAGAACAGCCTGATAGACAGCACCAAATTCCCGGGTGGGATCACCCAGAAAAACCATCCTGGTGATATCGGATTTGTATCCTGCGAGTGTCGCGCCGATATCGAGGATAATTGGGTCGCCAGTTTCCAGTGTCCGATCGCCAGACTGGTGGTGGGGGAAAGCGCCGTTGGGTCCGGAGGCGACCAGGGTGAAATCCACTTTTTCAGCGCCGTTTTCGTAGAAAAAGTTCGAAATCTGGTTAGCCACCCGTCTCTCGGTGGTTCCAGGTATGCAGGCATCTATTCCAGCCTGCATAGCTCTGTCTGCCAGCGCAGCCGAACGGGCCAGTTTATCGATTTCATCCTGTGATTTGATTATTCTTAGGGCGGACATTAAATCCCCGGCTGGCAGCGACCTTTCTGGGTTGGTTTTGTCCTGTACCATCAGCAGGTGTTCTGCCCGCATGCTGTTATCCGCCGCCAGGACAATATTTGGCGGGACTGCCAGCTGGCTGATCGCGGACGAAATTGAATCAAAGGGTCCCTGTTCATCTTTCCAGCGCATAACGGTCAGACCGGTATGTGTTTCAACCTGGTCGGCGTTAAGGTCAGGCACAACCATTTTGAACCCATTCGGGCTCACCATCAGTGCACAAAAACGCTCATCCATCATTGGAGCAAATCCGGTTAGGTAGCGCATGTTTGCAGTTGGGGCGATAAGGGTTAGATCGACCCCTGACTGGATCATTTCATCCTGCAGTCGTCCTATTCTTTCTTGATAAAGCGCGGCTTCACTCATTGTTAACCTCACGCTGGGCATCGGGTTGATGGCTCGTTTCTCTGATTGCATTTTATCGTTAAATGCCTGGTGGGTGCAGTAAAAAGTGAATTCTTAATAATCTAAAGCATCGGGGCTGGAAAAAGGGGGGCGGATTAACCGCCGAAAGGTACGGAAATGATTGAGCTGGAAATTTTAATTCGTTGCAATTGCTTCCATCTGGGGGTGGCGTTTAATACACTGGAAGGGAGGGGTCGATTTCATTCGCCCAGGCGTTAATTCCGCCTTTGAGGTTTTTTACCTTGCGAAAGCCGGCGCTCACCATCAACTCGAGCGCCCTGGTTGAGCGGGTACCCGATTTACAGAAAATAACCATTTCATCTGCGCTGTCCAGTTCAGACAGGCGGGCAGCTAACTGCCCGAGCGGAATCAGGGTGGCTCCCTCCAGGCTTGAGATTTCCAACTCGTGCGGCTCGCGCACATCCAGCAGAGTCAGGTTGTTTCCGTCCTGCAGCCTGGCTGCAAGCTGCTGGGCGGTGATATCCCAGCCCTCACCGGCGGAACCTGTTTCATGGTCGTGAGCCGGCACACCGCAGAACTCCTCGTAATCAATCAGTTCCGTTATCTCCGGTTCCAGTCCGCAAACCTTGCATTTCGGGTTTTTCCGCAGTTTCACAAAATCGAATGACATATCCAAAGCGTTAAAGATAAGCAGCCGGCCGATCAAAGGCTTGCCAATCCCCAGTATTATCTTCAGGGCTTCGGTTGCCTGGAGAGAACCGATGATGCCGGGCAGCACGCCCAGAACCCCGCCCTCCGCGCACGAAGGAACCATCCCGGGTGGTGGCGGTTCCGGGAAAAGGCAGCGGTAGCACGGACCCGAACGAGAGTCAAATACACTTAACTGCCCGTCAAACCGGAAAATAGAGCCATAAACATTCGGCTTGCCAAGAAGAACACACAGGTCATTGGTCAGGTAACGGGTGGGGAAGTTATCGGTTCCGTCGATGACCAGATCATAATCATCCGCTATTTCAAACGCGTTTTCGGAAGTGAAAGGCTGGTCGTACATATCCACCCGAATTTCCGGGTTGATATCTAGCATGCGGTCTCTGGCTGATTCGACTTTCTTTTTCCCCAACGAGGATGTGCCGTGGATTACCTGGCGCTGCAGGTTTGAAAAATCGACCACATCGTAATCAACCACCCCAATCCGGCCGACACCCGCTGCAGCCAGGTACATCAATACAGGAGAGCCCAACCCGCCGGAGCCGATAACCAGCACGGAAGCGGCTTTCAATTTACGCTGACCTTCAAGACCGACATCCGGGATCAGCAGATGGCGTGAATAGCGCAGTATTTCGGAGTGCGATAGATCCGGGGGCATTTCTTATCCAATATGAGATTGTTTTGACCCACCGGCGATACTCGGGAGCATCATCAGGCGGTCATTTTCACCAAGCGGCGTTTCGAGCCCCTGGAGATCATTGATATTATCTTCATCCAGAAACAGATTAATAAAAGGGCGCAGGGCGCCTTCTTCATTAAAAATGTGCTGTTTCATATCCGGGTACTGGTCCATCAGGTCGCGTATCGCTTCGGACACAGTCGATCCGGAGAGGGCAATTTCACCCTGACCGGCGGTGTAAGTTCTCAACGGGGTAGGTATTCTCATGGATGGCATTGATCTTCTCGCAATTTATCTGGATGCATGGTTTTTATTTTGATCCATAAATATACTTTATTTTCAGCAGCCCTCCCGTTCTACGACTGTTTCGCAGGTAGAAGCAGGCCAAATATCGACTCTTCCAATCTGGTTGAAGGGCTGCATAAAATTTTCAATTTGCCCGGGGTTATCAGCTTCCACAATCAGCACAAAGGTGTGCTGGTTATCCAGGACTGCATCACTGAATATCTGGAGTCCGTATTTCCGGGCGTTTGCACTGTCGATATGATCCAAGAGCATAGATCCCTCCTGAGGGTCCATTGCCGGGCATGTTTCCGGGCTGTGCTGGTGCTGTACGAAAAAAAGCGACATTAAAAAACTCCTGTGGCGGTTATTGCTGCATTTTATTCTACATCCGTTATATGCATTTCTTCTTCAAAAAACTGGCTACGGTCCTCGGACAGGCGCCACGACCGGTTTCCAGCCGCAATCCCTTCATTTACGCTGGTGATCATATAAGAAAACCAGGGCAGAGCCCACTTGCGGTCGAATTCAGAAGGCTGGTTCGGGTGATCGGGGTGGGAATGAAAAACACCTAGGACATCCATGTTGCGCGCGCTTGCTTCTTTTTCGCCTTTCAACAGATCCTGTGGGGAGATCAGATAACGGTTATGCCTGGATTCGCCCTGGCTGTTGTTAGTCAATTCGAGAACAGCCTGCACCCGGCGAGTTTCACCTTTAACCTGTCCAATCAGCAATCCAGCGCCTTCATCTGGATATGCCTTCTCGGCGTGTTTTTCGATTCTGTCAAGGAGTTTTTTGTTAAGTATTAAAGTCATCGGGTTGATGCGTCCCAAAAATTCCGGCTGTTTCTACCTGTCTTTCCAGATATTTTCTTCACTCAGGTATTTGTAACCAGCGTCTGGAAAGACCGTCACCAGGAAACCTTCCTCCAGTTCCCGGGCAATTTGGATAGCCGCTGCCGCAGCCGCCCCAGAGGAAACTCCTACAAACAAGCCTTCCTCGCGAGCCAGCCTGCGAACCATTTTGTAGGCGTTTTCTGTTGAAATTTTGATTACCCAATCCGGTAGATTCGGGTCGTAGATTTCAGGTTTGATAGTCGACGCAAGATGTTTTAACCCCTCCAACCCGTGCAGGGCGTCATCCGGTTGTATCGCTATTGAGCGCACATCTGGTTTGTTCTGGCGCAGGTAACGTGTCACCCCGGTTATCGTTCCGGTTGTGCCCATCCCGGCGATAAAGTGGGTGATTTCTCCCCCGGTCGCCTGGTAAATCTCGGGTCCGGTCGTCCGGTAATGCGCCAGCCAGTTGGCAGGGTTATCGTACTGGTTGGCGTAGAAATAGAGGTCGGGATTTTCTTCGTATAGCTTTCGGGCGGCATGGATCGCCCCATCCGAACCCTCCAGGGGATCGCTAAGGATCAGTTCGGCGCCCAGGGCTCGCATAATGGTCACCCTTTCGAGGCTGGCATTCGCTGGCATTACAAGTGTGACGGGGATACCCAGCGAAGCGCAAAAGGTGGAATAGGAGATGCCCATGTTTCCGGAGGTGGAATCAAGCAGTCGTTTGCCACTGACCAGAGAGCCGTCTGCAAGTGCAGTATGGATGATATTGAGAGCTGGGCGGTCCTTCACCGAACCGGCTGGATTAAACCACTCCGCCTTTGCATATACTCTGACCCGAGGTGAGAGTCCGCGGGTGATGTTGTTTAAAGGCAGCAGGGGAGTTTCCCCAACAGCGAATTCCAACCCGCTCAGCGGGGGGGTCCTGATGTCAATATATGGAATTGTCCTAATTTCCATCTGATTACTCCAGTAAATTTAACCAAAACGACCAGCAGGTAATAAAAAAGGATGGTTTCCGGCGCATTCTGTACTCGTTTTTAGACGGTTGTTGCGCGCTTTTTCCGCTTGAGGGAGCGGGGAAGCAACCACCCTTCATCATCCTGCTGGTCGATTCAGATAAACCTTTTCCCTGTTTATCTTACCGTGATGAATTGGTGATTAGGATCCCCGCTTCAAACACGTACAATTGGTCATTGAGCAACTTCTCCGGTTATTCTTAATATTTATGATAAAGTTGATATATATTATATGTAAAGTCCGCTATTTGTCAAGAGAAATCAGTAGCTGAGGAAGATTAATCCTTTTCTCGATCGCTTTCTTCGCCTCCGGGTCCGATGCCAAGCGGTTTCCATTTACTGTTATCCTTTAACCGGTGCTGGATGCCGCCGCGTTCGTGTATTTTATCGAACCCCACTGGTTTAATGAATAACTGATCTCCTTCCAGTAAGCCGGTGACGCCTTGCTGACCCGGTTCGAGCCTTTTATGCCCCGTGTATTCCGCTTTAAACGCCGGAGAGTAGTCCGTCGGCTCCTCATAGGTTGTGATAAACCCTTCAAAATTGCGCAGGATAACCTTGTGGTCCGACATGCTCAGCAAATAGTTAGGCGAGACCGGTATTTTGCCACCGCCGCCGGGACCGTCAATAATGTATTGGTGGACCGCAAATCCGGAAGTATGACCGCGCAATCCTTCCATTATTTCGATACCCTTGGCGACTGGTGTCCGGAAATGGCCTGCTCCTTCAACCAGGTCGCATTGGTAAAGGTAATAAGGTCTGACCCGGATGCGGACTAATTTCTGGACGAGCTCACGCTGGATATGGACATCATCATTTATACCGGCCATAAGGACCGCCTGGTTGCCGAGCGGTATCCCTGCCCGTGTCAGGCGGTCGCAGGCTGCTTCCAGTTCAGCCGAGATCTCATTCGGTGTGTTGACGTGAATATTCAGCCAGAATGGGTGGTATTTCTGGAGCATGTCAGTCAATTCGTCCGTGATACGCATTGGGAGGAAGACCGGAACCCTGGAACCTATTCTCAGAATTTCGATGTGGGGAATATCCCGCAGACGGCTGAGGATCTCTTCCAGAATGCGCGGAGCCAGAACGAGCGGATCCCCTCCGGACAACAAAACGTCCCGGATCTGGGGGGTGGCGCGAATATATTCAAGCTGCATTTCAAATTCTTCTCTCGAGAAGGTCGCCGACGGATCGCCCACGATTCGAGAGCGGGTGCAGTACCGGCAGTACGAAGCGCACTGTGTTGTAACAAGCATCAACACCCGGTCGGGGTAGCGGTGCACCAGACCTGGCACCGGCGAATGTCTGTCTTCCGCCAGAGAATCTTCCATCATGGATGTGAAGGGAACCATCTCGGCCGCGGTGGGCACGACCTGTTTTCGGATCGGGTCATGCGGGTTATCCGGATCGATGAGGGAGATGAAATATGGGGTGATATCGACCCGGAATAAGTGGGGAGCTGAAAGGGCTTTGCGCTCGCTTTCGGTCAGGGACAGCACTTTTTCAAATTCTTCAACAGTATTGATGCGGTTGCTTAGCTGCCAGCGCCAATTGTTCCACTTTTCATCGGGTACGTCCGCAAAATATTTTGCCCTCTTGGAAGGGAACTTGGAATTATTCATAGAAGAAACTCCTGAAGGGTTGCTTTTTTTTGAACTTAAGTATTTCCCTTTTCTTTGATTGGGGTGATCACTATGGTATCACCGTTAAATACGGAAGAAAAGGGGTTCCGCTTTTCAATCAAACTTCAGGTGTTTAAAAATTTCTTTCAAGGGTCCAGTTTGATCTCGATGCTGGTCAGATAAAGGATATGACCACCACTGGTTCCGTTTGAATATACAATTAGACGGGCTGGAGTTCTTCCGGGAGCTGAATACAATACCTCTGTACTGAATTTGCGAGAACTGCGGACCGCATTCTGGGAATCCGCGATCCATTTGTGCCCCAACAACCTGCCATCAGCTGAAATTAATTCCACCCGTAATGGAAAGGATACTTCCGGTTGGACAGCGCCCGATACAATCAGTGAGCCTCCAGATATAGTCTCGCTTTCGTCCGGTTTGAGGATAATGATTGGCCACTGCCTGTTTTCTTCTCCTACAAGTACTGGATCGCCGTCCTTCAAAAGCGTTATTTCGGACGAATTAAGCGCAATCAGCCGGCCGTAGAGGTCTTCTGCACTGATTGACAGACGGGCAGGCTCCTCGGCAGCCCGAATCTCGAAGAGCAGGGGGATGGAAACGGTTGCTGAAGATAAAGGGAGCACATCGGGGGATTTCACGACCCTTGACAGCAGCCGATCATTCTCTCCACGCAATTCGATCCGAATAAGTTTTGCGCCTTTGAGGTTGAGCTGGGAGACGACTTGAATGGGAGATACCACCCTTGATCCAGGACTGGGATTGTTGATTAGGATTGGGACAGGATTAGAATGGTTGGTTTGTGAGGAGCCCTCGTGCTCGGTGGGAGATGCAGATGGGACTGCTGGGCTCTCGGACGGGAACAAACCAGGAGAAGTTGGGTTTATTTTATTTGTAGGTGTAGGTGCAGGAGTGCGGGTGTTCTGACCTGGAGAGGGGGGCGATACAGAGCGAATGCGTCTTGTGGGGGTCTCCAGGCCGGTCGACTGCACGGGAATTGCAGGATCTATTTCAGGTGGATTAGGATTTGGCATACATCCTGCCAGGAAAATAATTATACAGATTGAAAAACAGGTCAGCCGGGAGGATATTCTCACAGGCTAAAATCCAGATACATCATTTTTGTATGAATAGGCAAAGCCTCCCGGATGTGAATTTACCTGAACCGGAAGGCTTTTCTTAAAGGTGCTCGGATCAGAGATTATAAATCTGGCTGAACTTACCGTTTAAATAGCGCATATACGGTTCAGGATCGATCTTTGAACCGGTGATGCGCTTTATTAGCTCCTGCGGTTCATATTTGGCGCCGTGGCGATGGACTTTCCGCCTCAACCAATCCAGAAGTTCGCCGAATTGACCCTTACGGATCTGGTCCGATAGATTCGGGATGTCCTGCTGGATCAATTCCCATAACTGGAGTGAGATAAGGTTGCCGAGCGCATAGGTTGAGAAATATCCAATGAGCCCGCTTGACCAATGCACATCCTGGAGCACTCCATCGGCATCGTTTGGAGGGGTTATTCCTAGAAATTCCACCATTTTCGCGTTCCACGCATCCGGCAGGTCTTTTACATCCAGGTTTCCTTCCATCAAGGCGATCTCCAATTCAAGCCGCAGCATCACGTGCATGTTGTAAGTAGCCTCATCCGCTTCGACTCTTATCAATGTAGGCTCAACTTTGTTTATGCCGCGATAAAAATCCTCAAGACTGACATTCCCGAGTTGTGACGGAAAAGTGTCCTGAAGGCGCGGATAATAGAACTCCCAGAAAGGCATTGATCTGCCAACCAGGTTTTCATACATGCGGGATTGGGATTCATGCATCGCCAGCGAGGCGCCGGTCGCCAGCGGCGTCCGTGCCAGGGCTTTGTCCACACCCAGCTCATAGAGGGCATGCCCTGATTCGTGCATGCTTGAAAACATCCCTGCAGTCAGTTCATCCGGGTAGATGCGGGTTGTGATCCGGACGTCATCAACGCCAGTGGTTTGTGTGAAAGGATGGGCGGCTCTGTCCTGCCTGCCGCGGTTCCATTCATAGCCAAAATCGGTTATCACGCTTACGCCGAAATCCCATTGTTTGCTCTGATCGAAAGCCCCCTTAAGAAATGAATCATCCACCTGCGGTTTTTCCGAGATTGCTTTAATCAGTTCCACCTGCTGCGGGCGCAGCGCGTTGAATATTTCCTGCACATCCGAGGTTTTCAGACCTGGTTCAAAATCGTCCAGAATGGGGTCATAGACGTGCTCGTACGGGATAAAAAAGCTGGAATACTCCCGGCGAAGTTCAAAAATTCTCTCCAGATTGGGTTTGAAACTGGCAAAATCATTCTCTGATCTGGCTTTCTCCCAGACCTGGTGGGCAATTGTGGTCTCGCGGGCGAAGTTTTCGACCCATTCTGAGGTGACTCTGGTCTGCTTTTTATACTCGCGGTCGGTTACCCTGATCAAGCAAGCATCATCCGAGTCCGGGTCGAGTTGTTTTTGATAAGTCGCCAAATCTTCGAGCAGTTTCCCAACCTGATCAGAGGTGAATTTGTTATGGGCTATCTTCTGAAGCGTTCCGATCTGGTAACCGCGCCCTACCGCGCCGGCGGACGGCATATATGTTTGCTGGTCCCAACCGAGCAGAGCCGCTGCGGAAGACAGATCGTATACCTCGGCGAGGATGGCTTTAAGTTGGTTCAGTTTTTCCTGCATAAATGGTTCTCCTGAGTAAATTATTTAAAACTCCGCAGGGTTATATTATTTCCCAGCGGAGGGGTTTACCTTCGAGGGCTGCCAGCACTTCTTCGGCGATGTCTTCAGCGATTCGCAGCGAAGCTGCCCGGGTTTGGGCTCCGATATGAGGGGTGGCGATTACATTTGGATGGGTGACCAGCGCGCTCGCGCCGGGCGGTTCCTGGCTGAATACATCCAGCGCAGCCCCGGCAATCCGACCGGAATTGAGCCCCTCAAGCAAAGCGGCTTCATCGATGATGCCCCCGCGACTTGTGTTCACAATGTAGACTCCCTGTTTCATTTGGCCTACAGCGATCCGGTCGATCATACCCCGGGTTTCTCCTGTTATAGGAATGTGGAAGGTAAGGAAATCGGAACTGGAATAAACATTCTTCAGGGAGGTCGCTTCAGCGCCGCTGCTTTCGATCTGGATGGTGGGTTTGCAGTTATCGCAACCTAAAACAACCATTCCCAATCCGGATGCCATGCTTGCAACCAGAGAGCCGATATTGCCCACACCGATGACGCCGATAATTTTGCCATGCAGCTCAACTCCGGATAGTTGTTTCTTCGGCCAATAGCCGGACTTCATCTGGCTGCTTGCGAATGGGATGGAGCGGGCAAGCGCAAACAGCAGTCCGATAGTCAACTCTGCCACAGACCGGCTGCTGGCGGTCGGTGCGTTCACCACTTTTATTCCTCTCAACCTGGCTGATTGAACATCGATATTGTCCACGCCAACCCCAGCTCGGCCGATAATTTTAAGCCGGCGAGCGGAATTGAGCAATTCTGCATTCACTTTGGTGCGCCCGCGCACGATCAAAGCATCGTAAGCCGGTGCGATTTGGAGAAGCTGTTCTGGCTGGATGCCGGGGCGGTCATCTACATGAGCCCTGGCGCTTAATATTTCCTTCCCATTTTCTTTCAAGCCATCCGTAATGAGAATTTTCCAGTCAGACATATCCGCAAACCGCTCCGTGCTGGAGTGTATTTCGCTTAGAGAGTGTAAGGTATTGTTGCAAGATCACCCGATTTTACCTCAGATTGGATTCTCCAGATGTACGTTTATACTAATATCGCCGGGAATTTCTGGTGAGTTCATTTATAATCGCAGGTATTTAAGCGAGGATCGAGCTGCGGCTGGGTACACCCTGGCTGTGGCGGTAGCAAGGAGACGATAGAATGAACGACCATCTCGAAACAGAATTTTGCGTTGCGTTAATCACTGCGCCGTCTGAAGAAGCCGCCCGGTTCATAACCGCTGAACTGCTGGCGAAGAAGCTGGCGGCATGCGTGAACCTGGTGTCATCCGTAAGATCTCTGTACCGCTGGAAGGGTGAAATCTGCGACGACCAAGAAATTCTGATGATCGTTAAGTGCCGGAAAGATTCTTTTGAAGATAGGCTTGTCCCAGCGGTCAAGAAAATTCATCCTTATAAAGTACCTGAGATTATCGCGCTGCCAATCGTTAAGGGCGCGGTAGATTACCTTAACTGGATGGTAGAGGTGACCGCAGATCAGGACGTTTAGTCTTACTCGTACCGCAGGGCTTCAACCGGCTCGAGGCTGGCAGCCCGGTTTGCTGGGTACAGCCCGAAGAAAAGACCGACTGCAGCGGAAAACAGAGTGGCAAGCAGAATGGTGTCTACTCCAATCGAAGGGTTCAGTGGTGTATCACTAGCCGCTGCGATCTGCCCAACAATCCGAGAGATTACCGCACCCAATCCAATGCCGATGATCCCTCCAATCATGCTCAACAAAGCAGATTCGGTCAGAAACTGGATGAGAATATCCACCCGGCGGGCGCCGAGAGCTTTTCGCAGTCCGATCTCGCGTGTACGTTCTGTGACGGAAACCAGCATAATATTCATAATACCAATCCCGCCGACCAGAAGCGAGATGGCGGCAATTCCACCCAGAAAGATCGTCAATACGCTGGTAATCGTGCTGGCCGTGTCCAGGAAGTCCTGCTGGGTAAGGATGGTGAAGTCATCGGTTCCGATTGCAGTACGGTGGCGGGTGCGCAGGATGTTGGAAATTTCCTCGCTGGCGATTGGTACCGATCTCGAATCAAATGCCTGGATGATGATTGCATCAACCTGATCAGGGTTTGACCGGCGCAGCAGACGGGTTTGGGCGGTGCTGAGCGGGACGAGTATCTGGTCATCTTCGTTACCAAAGGTTGAACCCCCTTTTGATTCCAGTACTCCAATCACTCTGAAAGGGCGCCCGTCGATTCGCACGGTCTCTCCTGTGAGGTTAAATGTTCTACCGAACAGACTATCGGCGACCTCAGTGCCAAGTAAAACCACAGAAGCCTTTCCCAGGATTTGTTCCTCATTGACAAAATCACCTTCGGACAAACTGGAATTGCGGACTACCTCGTATTCTGGAGTGACGCCAATAATCCGTGTGGTAGTGCTCTCACCCCCTGCGCTGACTTTGGCATCCCCCTGAAGGATTGGAGCGACCCCGGCGACAGATGGTGCCTGAAATGGGTCTGAAATAGCTGAAGCATCTCCAAGTGTGATCGGATTTGGATTGAGCACTTCCTCTGATCCACCCTGGAAGACGAAAATAAGATTCGTCCCTATTCCCTGGATGGAACCCAGTATTGTTCCCTCGGCGCCACGACCGATTGAAATGATCGCGATCACCGCCGCGACCCCGATCACGATGCCAATTATGGTCAGACCGGAGCGCATTTTATTCGAGTTAAGACTGTCAAGAGCCTCGCCTATGGACTGAAAAATGTTCATTAATCCACCTCAACGACTCCGTCCAGAATATGGATAATACGGTTTGTCTTTCCTGCAATCTCAGGATCGTGCGTAACGATGACCAGAGTGGTTCCCAGGTCTCTGTTGAGCGAAAGAAGCAATTCCATGATTTCATCGCCGGAAGTTGTATCCAGATTTCCGGTCGGTTCATCTGCCAGGATGATCGCAGGCTCGTTCACCAGCGCTCTTGCGATCGCGACGCGCTGCTGCTGGCCTCCTGAGAGTTCATTTGGTCTGTGTTGAATACGGTCTGCCAGTCCGACAGCCTCCAATGCCGCTTCCGCTCTCTTTCTGCGGTTATTGCGGTTGCTTCCATAGCGCAAAGGCAGTTCTACGTTGGACAAAGCAGTAGCGCGCGGCAGCAGGTTGAAAGTTTGGAAAACGAAACCCACTTTCTGGTTTCTGATTAATGCGAGCTGGTCGTCTTTCAGGTCCGATACCCGCTCTCCATCCAGGTAGTATTCGCCTGAGGTTGGTCGATCCAGACAACCGATGATATTCATGAGTGTGGACTTTCCTGATCCAGACGGTCCCATAATCGAAACGATTTCTCCACGTTCGATATTTATTGAAAGCCCGCTCAAAGAATGGACCACAATTTCTCCCATACGTTAAACCTTGGTCAATTCTCTGGCT
>JBJYWI010000005.1:0-7902 GCA_046259385.1 Anaerolineales bacterium | reverse complement strand
TCCGGGATGCTGACGGGCGCAAAATGAGCAAAACCGCCGGCAATGTGATTGATCCGTTGGTAGTGATGGATGAACTTGGCACTGACGCGCTGCGGTTTACTCTTCTGGTTGGATCAACACCCGGCAACGATATGAATCTCAGCCTGGAAAAAGTTGAGGCAAACCGCAACTTCGCAAATAAAGTCTGGAACGCTGGTCGCTTTGTTATTAAGGCGATCGATGACCTTGAAGCGGAGAAACAAATCGGAGACCCGGACTGGTCCCTGGCAGATTCATGGATATGGGCATGTTTACAGGGACTGGTCAGAGATGTGGACCGTCTGTTTCAAAACTACCAGTACGGCGAGGCTGGGCGCCAGATCTATGATTTTTTCTGGGGGGATTTTGCAGACTGGTACATTGAAATCGCTAAACTGCAGCTTAGGAAAGGTGGCAGTGCAGCTTACTTCACAACATACAGCCTAGCACGCGTCCTGGAGCTCTGCCTGCGCATGCTGCACCCATTCACGCCTTTCGTGACAGAAGAATTGTGGGGACACCTTAAAAGCGCTGTACTTGAATCGCCGCTTGCTGCAGATCTTCCCGACTGGCCGGAAGCGTTAATGATTGCCTCCTGGCCAGAACCGCGTCCGCCAGAGAGCTGGGAGAGAAATAAGATTGGTGAATTTGAGGATATAAAGGAAGTTATTCGTGCAGTCCGGAATTATCGCTCTGAAGAAAAAGTGCCTCAAAACAAACTAATCTCTTCTGCAATTATTGAATCAACAGATTCAGCAAAAATTTTTAGAGACCAGCTTGGTGTTATTTCTTCTTTAGCGCTTATAGATTCCACAAACATTCAAGTTTTCGATGGAATTGAAAGCAAACCTGAGAATCATGTCGTTTTGGTTGTAGGCTCAAGTAATATTTACTTGAAACAGTCAGATCCTGTCGACAAAGAAGAAGAACGGAACCGGCTGAACCAGGACCTTGCGGAAGTAGACACCCAGATTATCCGCCTGATGGAACTGCTGGGTGGACCATTCACCCAGAAAGCACCTCCTCAGGTAGTGGAAAAAGAGCGACTGAAACTGGAAGGCTTCCAGAAATCAAGGGACCAGATAACCAGACAGCTTGAAGAACTTGAATAAATTCGATCATCTAATCCAGAAATCAAACTTAAATTCTTCAAGGTGAAAGATAATAAGCAAAGGGAATCGAAAGAAAAACTGGTGATTATAATGGATGACAGGGACATGGTCAGAGCTGCATTTTTTGATGTCGACGGCACATTAACTAGCGGGCGCACTTGGAAAGGATTTATGGAATACTTCCGCCAGAACCGTGAAAAAACCGGGACCTATTACCTTTACCTTGGTTATCATTACCCGCTTTACTTCCTTAAAAAGGCGGGGTTGATCACCGAAGGCGGTTTCAGGGCTCCCTGGGCGGCAAATATGGCTTGGTTTGTGCGCGGGTATTCACTCGAGCAAGCGGAAAAGGTCTGGGACTACAGCGTAGACTACCTCGATCGCTTCTGGAGGTCCGACACGATTCGGATATTAAATGAACACAAAGACAATGGTGATCTTGTTATGCTGGTCTCCTCCGGCCCTGAGCCGTTGCTGCGCAAGACTGCCCAAAAACTGGGCGTCGACCACTTTGTTGGGACGAAATTTGAGATTATGGACAATGTTTTCACAGGACGAAGCTTGAAACCCACATGCATTGAAGAATATAAAGCCAGTATGTCCAGGGATTACCTGGTGCGCAACGGTTTTCAGGTCGATTACGCAAGCAGTTATTCGTACGCAGATTCCATCGCCGATTTATCTATGCTTGAAATGGTTGGAAATCCAACAGCTGTATATGCGGATGAAAGCCTGCTTGAACTCGCCCGCCAGCGAGGCTGGAAAATATACCCGGAACACGGATATCCATAACACGCCGTAATAATCAAAGTGAGTTATTAAATACGCCCAACAAATGGTTGATTTTCCTGGGAGCGGCAACAATTGCTTTCGGGGTATTCCAGAATTTATGCTGCTTTCAATGTCTTGACTTAAAGGGAAAAAAAGGGCTGCCTGATTTAAGAAGTCCCCTTTAAAATAAAAACCATGTCTGGCATGGCTTTATTCCTGGCAACGATAACGATCATTCTGTGGAGCTTCCTGGCCTATCTAGGCGCAAGTTTAAATCATCTCCCCTCCCTGCTTGTGGTGGCAATCGCTCTGTGCATAAGCGGATTGTTCAGTTCATTCAGGTTTCGCAGCTGGAAAATCCCTGCGACTACATTTCTGGTTGGAATTGGAGGGCTATTCGGATACCATTATCTTTACTTTTCGGCATACAAATATGCGCCTGCGGTTGAGACAAATCTAATCAATTACCTCTGGCCGCTCCTGATCGTCCTGCTTTCGCCTCTATTCTTAAAAGACCACAGGCTGCACATCTACCATCTTGCGGGCGCTTTCCTGGGTCTGTGCGGGGCTGCCTTAATAATTAGCGAAGGTAAAATCCTGCTGGACACAACCTTTATTAAAGGCTATGCGCTGGCAGCCGGAGCAGCGCTGGTCTGGGCCTGTTATTCACTGATGACTAAAAAGCTTCCTTCTTTTCCAACCGGCGCGGTAGGCGCGTTCTGTCTCACATCCGGACTGCTTGCTTTTGGGGTATTCTGGCTTTCAGCCTCACAATATGGAGCGATTCGGGTGACGACAGCCGATTGGATCGCATTAATACTGCTCGGGATTGGGCCGATGGGGGTAGCATTCTTCACCTGGGACGCTGCATTAAAGCGCGGAGATCCGCGCATTATCGGTTCCCTCGCTTATTTAACCCCCATGACCTCTACCCTGGTGCTGGTTCTTTTGGGCGGGTACCGGATGACATGGGTCTCCGCGATCGCAATGATTTTAATTGTATCCGGCGCTGCCCTGGGTTCATTAGACCTCTTCCGCGAAATGCTGGCTTCCAGATAATCAGATCCTAATGCTGTTATGATTAATGAAAAAAAATTATTCAAAACAGGAGAATTTTATGAAGAAGCATATTAATGGATATGATATGGCTTATACAGATGCTGGCTCAGGACCGCCGCTGGTTTTTATTCATGGGTTTCCGCTCAACCGGAGGATGTGGCAACCACAGGTGGATGAATTTAGGGAAACCCACCGAGTTATTGCTCCCGATTTACGCGGGCACGGAGAATCTCAGGCAGTTATTGGTCTGTATTCGATGGATTTATATGCCGGGGACATTATTGCGCTTCTTGACCACCTGAAAATTGAAGAAAAGATAGTTCTTTGCGGACTGTCGATGGGAGGTTATATCTGTTTCGAATTAATCAGAAATTTTCCCGATCGTTTGGCTGGGCTTGTTCTCACCGCCACCTGGGCAAAACCGGATTCGATGGAAAAAAGGGCTGGGCGTGATCAGTCCGCTTCAAATGTCCTCCAGAATGGAATCGAGCCGCTCGCCGAGGGAATGCTCCCCCTGCTGCTTTCCCCTGAAACTGGCCAGTCAAATCCAGGGCTCGTCTCAGAAGTCTCCGATATCTTGAACAGCACATCGGTTGAAGGTACAGTCGGCGCCCTTCAAGCGATGAGAGACCGCCCTGATTCAACGCCAATCCTGTCTGAGATAAACCTGCCCACGCTGGTAATCCACGGCGCTGACGACAAGATCATCCCATTTGAGGAAGCCGAAAAAATGGCAGCTCAGATCCCTGAATGCAGGCTGTTTAAAATTGATCATGCCAGCCATCTTCCCAACCTGGAAAGACCAGCAGAGTTTAATTCTGCTTTCAGTGGACTATTACAAACCCTGTAGTGCGATTATAAATTGACTTAAGTGGGAAATTTATCCCGGGGAGAATGAAATATGCGCGGATTGAAAGAGAAAAAGGTGCTGGTAACCGGCGGCGCGAGCGGGATTGGTGCTGCAACAGTCCAACGCTTTATTGAAGAAGGTTCACGGGTAATGGTGCTTGACATTAATCCGGACGCGAATGAGGCTATCTTCAACCAACATCCCGAATTAGAAGCTGTTATTACCGCTGATGTTTCGAAAGAATCTGAGGTTGAAATGGCTTTTGAGCAGTTAGATCACTATTGGGGAGGTTTGGATGTACTGATCAACAACGCCGGTATCAGCCAGCGTCATTCAATCCTTGAGATTCAAATGGAGGATTGGCGGCGAATTATTGATGTTAACCTTACCGGGATTTTTATTATCGCACAAAAGGCAGCTAAGCGCATGACAAGGGATAAATCAGGCGTTATTATCAACATGGCTTCCACCAACGGCATGTTTGGATATCCGTATTATGCCGACTATAACGCATCCAAAGCCGGGGTGATCGAACTGACACGATCCATGGCGCTCGAACTGGCTCCAGATGTCAGGGTGAACGCTGTTTGTCCTGGTTATGTAATGACGCCTATGCAGCGCGCTGAATACAGCGCACAAATGATAGAAGAAGTGAACTCTAAAATTCCGCTCCGGAGACATGCGGAACCCGCTGAAATAGCCGGCTTATTTGCCTATCTTGCTAGTGAAGAAGCTGCCTTTATAACCGGACAGTGCTTTGTAATCGACGGCGGTGAAACAGCAGGCGGGCTGGCGAGCCGCTGAGGCTTATTAAAAAATGAATTGCGCCCAGAGTTTAACTGACCTGATCGGAAATACCCCGCTGCTTCGCCTGGCCAGATTCCTACCGTTTGGTGAATTTTACGCTAAATGCGAATTTATGAACCCGGGCAGCCTGAAAGACCGGCCTGTGCTTCAGATAATCCAGGATGCAGAACGATCTGGACGAATTTCACCCGGAGACACACTGATCGAAACAACCAGTGGAAATACCGGTATCGCAGTCGCTTATATCGCCGCCATAAAGGGATACCGGGCGATTCTGGTCATGTCAGAAATCCAGAGCCTGGAAAGGCGCAACTATCTGAAAGCCCTGGGCGCCGAATTAATTCTCACGCCTGCCTCCGAAGGGACCAGAGGCGCTCGGGAGGAAATGCATAATATTCTAGCCAGACATCCGGAATATTTTTACATTGGGCAGCACGTGAATCCCTCCAACCCCGCTGCGCATTACAGGACTACCGGCCCTGAGATCTGGACCGGGCTGGATGGAAATGTCAATATCCTTATCGCTGGTCTTGGAACCGGGGGGACAATCTGCGGCGCAGGAAAATACCTGAAAGAGCATAACCGGGAAATTAAACTGATCGCAGTAGAACCCGCAGAATCGCCTTTTATCTCCCAGGGAAAGTTCAGACCACACCGGATGATGGGTACCGCCCCTGGATTCGTACCAGAAACCTTGGAGCGAGAGATAATCGACGAGATCCTCCTTATCAGCGAACAGCAGGCGTTTACAGCTTGCAATCAGATCGCCCGGACTGAGGGACTGCTGGTTGGGATTTCCTCCGGGGCTGTCGCCCATGCAGCCCAAAAAATTGCTGGCTCAACCTCAAACAGCGGCAAAGTAATCGTTGGCATTTTCGCCGACAGGGGCGAGCGTTATCTTAGCGTTGAAGGATTATTTGATTAAAACCAAACAAATATCAATGAGAGAATGGATATGGACGCCATTAATATTGAACATAAATTTTCCCTGTTTAAAGAATATTGGAGCCCGAAAATATTAGCGGAGTTGAATGGACAGGTGGTAAAAATCGCAAAAATAAAGGGCGAATTTATCTGGCACAAACATGATGAAGAGGATGAGTTCTTCCTGGTGACACAAGGAAGCATGGTAATTAAACTGCGGGACAGGGACATCCATTTAAAACAAGGTGAATTTGCTGTCATTCCAAGGGGAATCGAGCATAAACCGGTAGCGGAGGAGGTGGCTCATATACTGATGTTTGAACCAGCCTCCACCATCAACACTGGGGATGTTCAGAATGAATTGACCCAGGAGACGAATGATTGGATCTGACTGGTGCTGAATATATTGATGTTAAAATATTGCTAATTATTTTCTTGATCTGAATTAAAGCCTTGCGTTTGCAGGAATTCTAGATGCCGGAACTCCCTGAGATATACTCCCGGGCAAAAGAACTGAAATTGGAACTATCCGGGCGCGTTATTACCGGCGTTGATGTTATTCAATCTAAATCTTTAAACATTCCTGAAGAAGAATTCATATCAAAATTGACCGGGGCGGTAATTGAGGATGTTACCCCGCGTGGGAAGTGGATCCTTATTAAGACAGACGCTGGCTGGCTGCTTATCAACCTTGGGATGGGAGGGGAAATACTGCTATTCAAGCAGGGTGATTACCCAGAAAAAACGCGCCTGACGATAAATTTTGATGATCACAGGTTTCTGAGCATCAATTTCTGGTGGTTTGGTTATGTCCACTACACCCCAAAAGACGGGCTTGAGCAGCACAAAATGACCGCCAGACTGGGCGTGGACGCGCTTGAAATCACCAGAGAGAATTTCCACAAAATCCTTGAATCGAGAAAAAGCCGGATAAAGTCCTTCCTTCTCGACCAGTCGAAGATTGCAGGTATCGGTAATGCATATATCCATGATATCCTGTGGTTTGCCAGGCTCCACCCTCTCAGGGCGACAAATACGATGGATACAGATGACATTGAGCGCCTCTTCGATGCTGTTCATCAGGGACTGGAACCCAGCCTTAACAAAAGAGGGGCGTTTTATGAATTGGATATATACGGGAACCCGGGCGGCTTTAATTCAGATGATATTAAGATTGGCTACAGGGAAGGGGAACCTTGTCCGAGATGCTCTTCAAAAATTATGAAAATTAAAACTGGCAGCACCAGCAGTTACATCTGCCCAAGCTGTCAATCTTATTAAATATCAGGCATAGGATTATAATTATTTATCGGCAATCCAGGCATCAATTAATTCAATACGGAGGACAATAATGATCGTTGGCATTCTCAAGGAAATTAAAGCCGAGGAAAACCGGGTATCGATGACGCCAGCAGGTGTGGAGATAATGGTTGAAAACGGGCACACAATGCTTGTCGAAAAAGCCGCTGGAGAAGGGAGTGGCTTCAGCGATCTGGATTATACAAACCATGGTGCGGAAATCGTTCACACCCCGCAAGAAATATTCGGGCGCGCGGAGATGGTGATGCATGTTAAGGAGCCTCTTTCCCCCGAATATGACCTCATCCGTGAGGATCAAATTATTTTCACCTATTTACATCTTGCTGCAGCTGAAGAATTGACCAAAGTTCTGGTCAATAGCGGGTCGATTAACATCGCTTATGAGACAATTCAAAAATCCGATGGATCGCTTCCATTGTTGACGCCGATGAGTGAGGTGGCGGGGAAAATGGCTGTCCAACAGGGAGCTAAATATCTTGAAATGACTCAGGGAGGACACGGTGTGCTGCTCGGCGGCGTTCCGGGCGTTGATCCTGGCAATGTCGTCATTATCGGTGGAGGAGTTGTTGGTATTAATGCCGCAAAAGTCGCCTGTGGATTGGGGGCGAAAGTATATATTCTGGATATGGATCTTGAGCGACTTAGATACCTTAGCGATGTCATGCCCAGCAATTGCTATCCGATCATGTCCACTCCGGCGGGTATCCGAAAACTTGTACAGTTCGCGGATGTGGTTATCGGGGCAGTCCTGATCCCCGGCGCAAAAGCCCCCTGCCTGATCACTCGTGATATGTTGAAAACAATGAGCCCAGGCAGCGTTCTGGTTGATGTTTCAATTGACCAGGGCGGGTGCTTTGAAACCTCAAAACCCACTACGCATGACAATCCGATTTATGTTGTTGACGGGATCGTCCATTATTGTGTGGCTAACATGCCGGGCGCAGTTCCCAAAACCTCAACTGTTGCGCTGACCAACGCTACCCTGCCATATGCGCTTGAAATCGCAAATCTGGGTTGGAAAAAATCAATGCAGCATAACCC
>JBJYWI010000004.1:0-33955 GCA_046259385.1 Anaerolineales bacterium | reverse complement strand
ACGTGGTTTCGATCAACTCGGTACTATCGGATCGGGGAATCATTTTATTGAAGTAGATGTTGTGGATCAGGTCTTCGATAAAAATGCAGCAGATGTCATGGGATTGATCGTGGGGAACATTGTTGTACAGATCCACTGCGGTTCACGTGGATTTGGACACCAGATTTGTTCAGATTATGTAAGGCAGTTTCAAGGTGCGGTTCAAAGGTATGGGATTAAACTGCCAGACCGTGAACTGGTTTGCGCGCCATTGGAGTCAAAAGAGGGGGTGGATTATCTGGCTGCGATGCGATCAGCTGCTAATTATGCATTTGCAAACCGTCAGGTGCTCGCAGATTTAGCTCGTCAGGCATTTGAAAGAGTATTCGCTGGCAATATTTCAAACTGGGAACTCACCCAGGTTTATGACATCGCACACAATATGGGCAAAATTGAAACCCACAAAATTAATGGAAAAGAGATGCGTGTGTGTGTTCACCGTAAAGGTGCCACACGGGCTTTTGGTCCCGGATTTGAGGAACTTCCACCTGAGTACAGAAATATCGGTCAGCCTGTGCTTGTCCCTGGGAGTATGGGCACCGCTTCCTGGGTGCTTGTGGGTACCGAGGAGAGTATGCAACGTTCCTTCGGATCCAGCTGCCACGGCGCTGGAAGGGTGATGAGCCGTAAGAAAGCAAAGAAGCAGGTGCGCGGAGAAAAACTCCGGTTGAATCTTGAGAAAGACGGTATCCGGGTTAGGGCAGGATCTATGGCAGGGCTTGCGGAGGAAGCTCCCCAGGCGTATAAAGATGTCGATGAAGTGGTTGCAACTGTTGCCGGGGCAGGGATCGCACGAAAAGTCGCCAGATTACGTCCAGTGGCAGTGGTTAAGGGATAATCCGTTATTGTTTGGGAACTTTTTCCTAAAGGACTGCGTTAAACGAATGAGAGAAATTCAAGCGGAGAAATCTATGAAGTGGCATAAACCAATAAAATACTTAGGGACCAGCGTTTTTACTGCTCTGATCCTGGTCATCTTGATATCAGCATGCAGTGGAGGACCCGATCAGAGCCAGGTAGTAGACAAAATATCAACAAGCCGGAACGATGATAAAAACAATGAAAGCAGCGGGATAGATTCAAAAAATCCAGTGGTCTCTGCTTCCTGGAAACCTTTACCAGAGGATGAAAATTTAATAAGAGAGCAAGTATTTATCGATTCAACCGAAATACTGATCTTAGAAAGCTATCCTCCACAATTTGTGCTGAAAATGAAAGGTTCTCTTCCTACCCCATGCAATGAATTACGCGTCCGAATTGAAGATCCAGACAGGGAAAACCGGATAGAAATTGAGGTATATTCGGTCATTGATCCGGAAAAGATATGCGTACAGGTACTGGAGGAATTTGATGAGAACATTCCGTTAATAACCCCGCCACCGGGGTATTATGACGTGTTTGTGAACGGAGAGCAGATCGGCGAGATAGGATATGAATAGGATGAGGTGAAAGATGGCAGGTATTAAAAAGATTACCCTCCGGATTCAGTCGTTCTTATCGAATGGTTGTACAGGGAAGACTTTCTAATTGAAGTGAAAGCTATCGCAGCCTTGCCGTAGGTATTGAATAAGAGAATTTAAGGTTTTTTTAAAGAAGTAAAAGTAACTAAAAGATTTTCGAAACCATAAATTTTGTTCGCGTCGCAAATCTATAAAAATTTTTCTACCCATTCGCGAAAATAGGGCGGCAAACTCAACCGCCTTATTATATTTAAATTACATGTACCAATGGGCAGATAAATTTATCTAATGCTGGAGGATTTGCGACAAAAATAGCTTGGTTCGGTCCTCCTGAGGATTTTGGAATATTTCTTGAGGTGTCCCGCTTTCAACAATCAGCCCGTCATCGAAGAAGAACATCCGGTCAGCGACTCCGCGAGCAAAACCCATCTCATGGGTCACCACCAACATAGTCATACCGGTTTTGGCTAATTCAACCATTACATCGAGAACTTCTTTGATCATCTCTGGATCAAGAGCGGAGGTTGGTTCATCAAATAACATAATTTTCGGCTGCATGGCGAGTGCCCGCGCCATGGCGACTCTTTGCTGCTGACCGCCCGACAACTGGGCCGGGTACTTGTCTGCCTGTTCTGGAATCCCCACTCTTTCAAGAAGTTGTACAGCGATTTCTTCAGCTTTTTCTTTAGGCCATTTCCGCACTCGAATCGGTGCAAGGGTGATATTCTGCATTACAGTAAGATGCGGGAAGAGATTAAAGAGCTGGAAAACCATCCCCGTTTCTGTACGGATCTTTTCTATATTGCGTACATCGTGGCTAAGTTCGATACCATCAACAATAATATCGCCTTTCTGGTGTTCTTCCAGGCGGTTGATCGTGCGTATAAAGGTCGATTTGCCTGAACCAGAGGGTCCGAATATAACGATAACCTCCCCTTTCTTAACCTCCATACTGATGCCTTTGAGGGCTTCAAAATTTCCGTACCATTTATGTACATCCCGGCAAATAATAATCGGTTCTTCATTTTTATCGTTCATAATAACTCCCTTTTAACGTTCTCCGACACCCAGAGCAGATTCAAGGCGGTAACTGGATTGCGACATTGCATAACTGAATACCCAGAAAATTAGAGCAATAAATAAATACACTTCCAGCTGTAGCTGGATAAATTGCGGATCAGAGTTAATAACCGCCCTGCCTATTCCAAGAAGCTCGTTTATTCCGAGGATTATCACAAGGGTTGTATCCTTAAAAAGGCTGATAAACTGGCCAACAATGGCAGGAATAACTACCTTTAATGCTTGTGGAAGGATAATAAATGTACTTATCTGGTAGCCCCGCATCCCCAGAGCATTCGCAGCTTCGATTTGTCCTGACGGGACTGCTGCAAGACCGCCGCGCACATTTTCTGCCATGTATGCTGCAGAGAAAATTGTTATCGCGATCAATGCTCTCAAAAGGCGGTCAAACCTGGAACCTGCAGGCAGGAAAACCTGTAATATCAAAGAAAACATAAATAAGATTGTCACAAGAGGAACCCCCCGGATTGTCTCGATAAAGGCTATGCAAAACCCTTTCACAATCGGTAGGTCTGATCTTCTACCAAGCGCCAGCAGTACACCAATCGGAAAAGAAAGCACAATACCACCAACTGCCAGAATCAATGTGACAAGTAGACCTCCCCATAATGTTGTAGGCACTTCTGGAAGAAGTTCACTGTTTTGGAAACCTGGCAGAAGGACAAATATGGTTAGCGCTATGACCAATAGCCAGGCGAATGTGACATAGGTGGATTTTATTGGTGTCTTTCGGGCGAGGATAAATCCTAAATAAATCAACAGAATGTTTACAAATATAGTTATCCGAACCGCTAATGTCCAATCTTCTGATTGAAAAGGGATCACTGCGAACAATGCAAGCACTGCTCCAATCGTTACTGCAAAAGAACGGATTAAATCGCCCCATACCCCCCAACTAACTCCAACCAGGATTGAAATTAGCGACATACAAATACCTATCCGCCACAGCATATCTCGTGGATACTGCCCAAAAAGGAATAAAACAGGTGATTGAATGACCGGGCGCCAATCCGCTTCAAAAAAAACCCAGTTAAGAACACCCCTGAGTATCCAGGCTACAACCAGAATCGAAATTACTGTAAGAATTCCATTAAACCAAGAACTGAAAAGATTTTCCTTGATCCAGGCGAGACCGCTGGGTGGTGCTGGGGGTTGCGAAGTTGATTCCGAAACTGTCATCTTTTTATCTTTCAACTAATTGAATGCGGCGATTGTACCAGTTCAAGATCAGGGATGTGAATAAGCTCAATGCCAGATATACGAGCATAACCAGTGCAAATACGGGTATTGCGCGCCCGGCTTGATTAATTGCGATTTTTCCCACACTGAACACTTCCTGGTAACCGATAAAGAAAGCCAGACTTGAGTTCTTGGTGAGGTTGAGGTACTGGCTGATCAATGGTGGAATGATGACCCTCAGTGCCTGGGGGAAAATGATCAGGTTTAATACCTGAAAACTGTTCAAACCGAGAGCATTGGCAGCCTCACGCTGACCTTTGCTGACAGATTGAATCCCTGCCCGGACTACCTCCGCAATAAAGGCGGCGGTATAAACGGTTAGTCCAAACAAAAGGGCGGTAAATTCCGGTGTCAATCGCAATCCACCGCTGTAATTAAACCCCTCCAGGATTGGGAAATCCCATTCTACAGGGGAATTCCCTAAAATCAACAGGCTGAATATCGGGCCAACTAGAAGTAAAGCAATACTGACGATGCCGTAATAGGTTGATTTGCCGGTCTCAATTTGTCTCTTTTGAAGTCGGATATAGGCGACCGCGGCAAGTATTATGGAGAGAAAGATCACAACAATCCAGATGATACCCGTTGTTGTCAGTCTTGGCCATGTGAGATAAATTCCCCTCGAGTTCAGAATGAGAGCATTGCCAATAGAAATGCTCTCTTTCACTGGCGGTAACTGGTTAAAAATCGGGAAATAAAATATAAATAATAATACCAGCAGAGGGATATTGCGGTTAAATTCAATGTAAAAAATTGCCAGCTGGCTTACTAACCAGTTTGAGGAAAGGCGGGCAATTCCAATAATAATTCCCAGGATTGTTGCGAAGAAAATACCGATGACTGAGACCAGAACAGTTTTTACGAACCCCACCATAAAGGCGTATCCAAATGACATGGATGGCTCGTAGGGAAGAACAGGATCGGATATCGGAAAACCAGCCGGGTTCTTTAAAAATTGAAAATTGAGGGTCATCCCGCGCTGGTTTGCGCCTTCAATAAAATTTAAAATAACCCAGAGTATCAATCCCAAAATGATGATACCCGAGATGATCTGGGCTGTCCATTTTATTGCGCGTTCATCGCGCCATAGTGGAATTGCCTGTTGTTGTAAAGGGGACGCAGGTTGTTGGGTTGTCATTCAAAGTAGTAAATCTAGTGTACGGCATTAATAGAACCGTACACTAGATTTTAAATGGAAATTAAAGGGCTATTTAACAGGTGGGGCGTAGATTAAACCACCGTTTGACCACAGTTCGTTCAATTCACGCGGCAGTGTGAAAGCGTCACCTTCGGGTCCAAAATAGCGATCGTAGATTTCGCCGTAGTTACCCACTGCTGCAATTGCATTAGCCAACGCATCTGCATTTAGTCCCAGGTCAGTGTTGCCCCAGTCTCCTTCCTGACCAAGCAGCCTGCGTGTATTGAGGTTCTCCGAGGATTTCATCTCTTCCACATTTGCCTGGGTTACACCCAGTTCCTCGGCGTTTACCAGACCGTAAATCACCACCTTGACGATATCAAACCACTGGTCGTCGCCGTGCGGCACTGCTGGAGTGAGGGGTTCCTTTGAGATTGTAATTGGCAGGATAACATGCGCATCCGGGTCAGCAAAACCCTCACGCACTGATGCAAGCTGGGATTTGTCGCTGGTGGTTGCATCACAGCGACCTTCCTCGTATGCACCGTAAACTGAAGCAGTTTCCTCGAAGATCACAGGTTCGTATGTCAGACCTCTCTCGCGGAACGCATCAGCCAGGTTTTGTTCAGTTGTTGTACCGCTGGTGACGCAGACAGAGGCGCCGTCCATCTCTTCAATTGTAGTGATTCCACTGTCGGTCGGGACCATGAAGCCCTGACCGTCGTAAAAAGTCACGGTGGTGAAGTTGCCCCACTGTGCATCACGGCTGGATGTCCAGGTAGCATTGCGGCTGAGAATATCAACTTCTGCTGTCTGCAGTGCAGGTCCGCGGTCAGCGGCAGTGAGAGGTACGACCTCGACTGCATCCGGGTCACCAAGAACTGCTGCAGCGACAGCGCGGCAGGTATCGATATCAAAACCAACATTGTTGCCAGATTCATCCAGGTATCCAAAGCCGAGCAGGTCAGTGCGCCCACCGCAAACAACTTTACCTCGTTCAAGTACACGATTGAGGATCTCACCTCTGGCGAAGCCTTCCTCAGCCATGGGCATTTCTTCTTCCGGTTCAGGGGTTACGACAACCTCAACAATCTGGGTTTCAACAACAGTCTCACCTTCAACTTCAACAACTTCAGTCACTACAATCGTTTTAACCACCTCTTCAACAATGGTTTCGGGTGCTGGTTGCGCGCATGCTGAAAGTATCAGGCTGAACACAAATAGAATTGAAAATACTGCTGCTAATTTTTTCGACATTATCTCCTCCAGTGAAATTTAGATTTTTGTTTTTTGGAACGCAGGCTAGTCTATTATTGGAATTCACACCTCCTTGTTAAGAAAATGCTATTTTGTGGTAAAAAGATTATTATATATTAAAAGAAAATGTTCGTAAAATTAGAATTTTAATGATTTATTGATAAATGAACCTTATGATAAGCGGTTAATCGTGAATGGTTCGGTGTGAGAGTTGTAAATCCTTTCGTTATACTCAGAGATATTTTTTGCATTTAGATCCGTTCTGAACCAAGAGCTGCAATTACATAATTTCACTAGTATTAAGTAAGCTCCAGTATAATGATCAGGTTAATAATGGCTGTATGGTTTGAACATTCATTCTAAGAGGGTGAAACGGGTGAATAAATTTATCATGTGTATGTATTTAATCAACAGCTTGGGGAGTAAGGTAAGATAAGGCATCCCCGTAGTCGCATTTAAATTTGATTTCCGAATTTATTTCATGCTTTCTTCTGGCTGACTGGTGCGAATTTTGCGCGTGTGAGATGCGCTAGATCGGTCGGGGAAATTTGAATTGTGAGACCCCATTGACCACCCGAAATATTAATCGTATCTTTCAACCTTGCAACTTCATCAATTATCACCGTGTAACCCCGGTTTAAAAGTGCCAGAGGGGATATCCCACCAGCTTTCAACCCAGTCATTTTTTCTGCATCTCTTTGAGAAGCCTTGAGGGCTTTCTTTTCACCGATTTTTTTTGCCAGGGATTTGAGGTCAACTTCTGTGTCCGCGCTAACAAGAACCAGAACCGGTTTGCCAGATTCCTTTCCGATGGTCACAATTGTTTTATAAACCTCATCTTCAGGTATACCCAGGTATCGGGCTGTCTCCTTCGCCCCTAATTTTCTTACCGGTAATTCTTGGATTGTATATTCGATATTGTGCGCGTCTAGAAAACGGGTTACATTCGTCGATTTCATTGATGAATTTGCCGAATAATACTCTTAATCCGCTATTCTCCAGCCAGGATGCGGATTTTTTCCCACGGGGGCGCATCGCTCTCTTCTGCCATTATTGAACGAAGTTCAAATATCTGGTCTCTCAGTAATGCGGCTTTTTCGAATTCCAGATATTTAGCCGCCTCATTCATCTCTTTCTCCATTTCTGCAATAATCTTGGTCATTTCTTTCTCAGGCAAAGCGCCCGCCTCTTTAATCCGGTACCCTGTCCCTGTTTCCGCGACGGTCTTAACCCTGATCTGGTCAGTCAGATCGCGAACCTCTTTATATATACCAACAGGTTCGATACCCTGTTCCCGGTTATATTCCGACTGTTTTGAACGCCGCCGGTTTGTCTCATCGATCGCTCGCTTCATCGAATCGGTTAATCCATCTGCATACATAATGACTTTCCCTTCGACATGCCTTGCTGCCCGGCCAATGGTTTGGATTAATGCAGTATCAGATCTTAGGAAACCTTCCTTATCCGCATCTAGAATCGCTACAAGGGATACTTCTGGCAGGTCAAGTCCTTCACGAAGCAGGTTTATTCCAACAACCACATCAAAAATTCCAAGACGCAAATCACGCAGAATTCCCACTCTTTCTAGAGTATCAATTTCGGAGTGGAGATAGTGTACTTTTATCCCCAGGTCGAGCAGGTAATCTGACAGTTTTTCAGCCATCCGTTTTGTAAGAGTGGTGACAAGTGTCCGTTGACCCTTAGCGACTCTCTCGTTTATCTCACCAATAAGGTCGTCAACCTGACCTTCAATTGATCGGACTTCAATTTCCGGATCGACAAGACCTGTCGGTCGGATTATTTGTTCAACAATCTGGTCGGCAGCTTTAAGTTCATAGGGACCGGGCGTGGCGGATGTGTAGATTGTAAAACCCATGTGATTTTCAAATTCTTGGAAGGTGAGTGGTCGGTTGTCAAGAGCGGAAGGCAATCGAAATCCGTATTCGACCAGGGTTTCTTTTCGAGATCTATCCCCATTGTACATACCGCGCACCTGGGGTACTGTCATGTGTGATTCATCAATAATCAATAAATAGTCGCTTGGTAGGTAATCCATAAGCGTCCATGGAGGTGTTCCTGGTTCGCGCTGGTCAAGATGGCGGGAATAATTTTCGATGCCGCTGCAGTAGCCTACTTCTCGCAGCATTTCAAGGTCATACCTGGTTCGGCTTTTCAGGCGCTGTGCTTCAACATAAAGCTCATTTTTGCTAAGTTCTTCATGGCGGACTGCAAGTTCCTCTTCAATATCTCTAATCGCCTGTTTGAGTTTTTCGTCTTCGGTTATAAAATGGCGAGCTGGATAAATGTGCGCAGATTTAAGTTCGTGCCTTAATTCTCCTGTGATGCTGTCAAATTCAAGTATTCTTTCGACTTCATCCCCGAAAAATGTGATCCGGTAACCAATTTTTTCCTGGTATGCGGGCAGAATGTCCAGGCTGTCTCCCCTTACCCGGAATGTTCCGGGACGTAGTTCGATATCGTTGCGCTGGTAATGTCCTTCAATAAGCTGTCGGAGGAGCGCATTTCTGCGGTAGATATTCCCACTCTCAAGGTTGATTACTACCCTTCCATAAGCTTCCGGACTGCCAAGACCATAAATGCAGGATACAGATGCGACAATAATTACATCCCGGCGTGACATCAAAGATGTCGTTGCAGCCAATCGCAAACGTTCAATTTCCTCATTAATATCTGCATCTTTTTCAATAAACAGGTCATGGCGGGGGACGTATGCTTCTGGCTGGTAGTAATCGTAATAAGAAACGAAATATTCGACGGCATTTTCCGGGAAAAATTCCCTGAATTCGGCGTAAAGTTGGGCCGCAAGCGTTTTGTTATGTGCCATAACAAGTGCGGGTTTTTGAACTCTCTGGATAACAGAAGCGATGGTAAATGTTTTACCTGTGCCTGTTGCTCCTAAGTGCACCTGGTTCCGGAATCCCTTATTAATCCCTTCCACCAGTTGCTGGATAGCCTCTGGCTGGTCACCTCTTGGTTCGTAAGGAGCATTAAGCTTAAATTCCATGTTTAATTTCTAACATATATTGGATTGCTGTAAATCCAACCTCTCCTTTTCCCGAGATATTTGATAAATGCTTCAACCCGGTATATACCCGGATCATTGGTTATGTAGGTATAGTTTTCACGGTTATTCCATTTCTTAAACACTTCACCGTCCTTGATTAGATTGCATTCTGCTACATGCGGAAGGCAAACTTGAAAAGTTACTCCTCTTCTGGCAGATATTTCCTCACCCATCCATGCTGTTCTTTCCATTCCATGAGCAAAAAAACGGAACCCCTTTGTATGTCTTGGAAGGTCATATCCAATAAAACACCTTCCATTAGATAATGCGGAAAGGATCATTTTCCGATCTGATTCATAATCACCCAGAAGAGGATGTGGAAGGTAGAGGTGGGTGTTAATAGTTTTAAAATGATACTCGTAAGGAAATAAAATGCGTTGTAATGGTCCAATACTGGCTGGTATCGCGTGCGCGTCTGTTCCTCCTATTCCGACCACACGTTTACCCTCTATAAGGAGTTCATCCCATTTCTTAAGAGTCCTGGGGTCAGGGCAGGTCGCAACTCTGTCCGGGTTAAAGGCGTAATATAACCCATGTATTTTGCTTTTTAATCGCGATTTGAATTCAGACATTGCATTCCAGATTTCAATACCGGTGAAGCCTTTAATATCCCAGTTCTCCCAGGTGATATCAGTCTCATTAAATGCCGCTGAAGCCGGATCATGAGGATGAGCGATGAATGAAATCCCATTTTCGTTTCGAATCATATCAACCAGATGCTGGGTATCTGGGGCAAATGTCGCCATTTCCCGTTTTATACCAATAACCAACAAATGGTCTTTTTGCGGATCCCTGGTCTGATCGTGTATCTCCTCTCCAACCAGCATCAAGACACGCCGGTTGTCGCTCCCATAATATCCTTCGATGCCATTTACCAGTACGTTATGGTCGGTGACAATAACCGCATCTATTCCAGAGGAAATGGCTGCCTTTGCGATTTCATCATGAGTGCCAAAACCATCAGAATATATAGTGTGCATATGTATGTTCAGTGTAATTTCATGCATGACAATATAGAGAACGCGATAATTTTTAAAGGCAGGAATTAATATTTTCTTGTGGATAATATCCGGCTCAATATTTGACGATTCTGATCACGACAGGTATAATCCCCGTGTTTTTAGCGGAGATATAACAGCCATGATCCATAGGGCTATTGCTGGTTGGTTCTATCAATCACAACCTCAGCAATAACACTGAAAGCATAATGTGGCTGATTTAAACCAGAACGTTTTCTTCCGCAGGAGGATTTTGTGGATACGTATTTATATATCGCATTGATTATAACTTCAATCGCATTGGTTTTAAGTGTAATTTTACAGAGTAAAGGTGCAGGCCTCGGAGGGCTGACAGGTGCAGATATGGGTGGTGTGTTTACAGCCCGCAGAGGGATTGAAAAAACCCTTTTTTACGTGACAATTGTACTCAGTGTTTTGTTCTTTTTATTGTGCATTACTACAGTGATTATCGCCGGGTAGTATCGGTTAATATTGACACTCGCAATCCTGTCTTAAAATTTTTATTGAGTTTGATCCTTAATAAAATCAATAACAAATCCACGGTTAAACATGAAATATTTAAAGGGTGTTTGACAGACAAATGGTCATGCACCCTTAAATTATTAAATTGATGAAAAGATTTCGCCTGCAAATAATCATAGTCGTATTGGCGTTGGTAGCAATAGCGATTTTGCTTATAAGTCAGACTCCTAATGTTTTACCTGGCGTAGAGGCAATTATCCAACCAGCAAGTGGAGGTGTCTATACGGAAGCGGTTATTGGTTCGTTGGGGCGATTAAATCCGTTACTGGATCTAGGAAATCCTGCTGACCAAGCAGTAAACCGGTTACTGTTTAGCCGTTTGATTGTCTTTGATCCGCAGGGAATACCGCAGGGAGACCTGGTTGACTCCTGGGGGGTTTCCCAGGATGGCACCGTATATAACTTTTCGATTAACCCTGAAGCGGTTTGGCACGACGGCGTTCCTGTCACCAGTGAGGATGTATTGTTCACGATTGGAATGCTAAGGGATGAGAATATCCCAATACCTGAGGATGTACGTGAATTTTGGAACCAGATTGAAGCAAGACCTCTGGACGAGAAAACGCTCCAGTTTACCCTGCCGGAACCATTCGCGCCTTTCCTGGATTATCTTTCTTTTGGCGTGCTTCCATTCCACCTGCTGGGAAACTTGGATGCAAGACAGTTAATATCCGATCCGTTTAATATTAATCCAGTTGGAAGCGGACCATACAAGTTTGACACACTCCAGATTGAAAATGGGGAGATAGCTGGAGTGGAATTATCGGTGTTTGAGAATTATTACGGTGACAAGCCTTTCATCGAAAAGGTAATCTTAAAATTTTATCCTGATAGTACGAGCGCTTTCAACGCATATCAGAACGGAGATGTCATTGGGATCAGTGAAATTCCAAACCAATTGCTTCCATCCGCACTCAAGGAGAATGATTTAAATTTATACACCAGCAGAAAACCCCGCTTGAACCTGATCTTTTTAAATCAGGATCAACCTTCGCTGCCCTTTTTTGAGGATCCTGTTGTCCGGCGTGCATTATTTTTGGGGATTAATCGGCGTAGGATAGTCGATCGCATTTTACAAGGTCAGGCGATCATTGCTGATGGTCCAATTTTTCCGGAGAACTGGGCTTATTACGATGGGATCGAGCACGTTAAATACGATCCGGATGCAGCTATCGCGCTTCTCAGGGAGGCGGGCTATACCATTCCTGCAGAAGGAGAGAGTGTTCGAACCAAAGATGATGTGAAACTGTCATTTGAGTTGGTCTATCCAAATGACAGCATTTCACAGCAGATTGCCGAGTCGATAAAGAAAGATTGGGAAAAAATTGGCGTGATAGTGTCTCTAAAGATGGTAAGTAATGAGGATCTAATAAACCAATATCTCGAACCTCGAACTTATCAGGCTGCGCTGGTTGAAATAAATCTTGATGGGGCTGCAGACCCGGATCCTTATCCATTTTGGCATGAAGCCCAAATAATAGGGGGACAAAATTACTCGGGCTGGGAAGACCGCCAGGCGAGCGAATACCTCGAACAAGCTCGCGTGCTTGTGGATTTTGAAGAACGCTTGAAAAGGTACCGTAATTTTCAGGTGCGGTTTGCCTCCGAAATCCCCGCTTTGCCATTGTTTTTCCCTGTCTATTCTTATGGAGTTGACAAGCAGGTAAAGGGGGTGAGTATGGGTCCGATTATTGAACCTAGCGACCGTTTTAATACAATCCAGTCATGGTACATCACTGCGAAATCCGCAGTGGAAGTTCAGGAAACTCCAGAAGATACACCTGGAATTGAGGGGCAGTAAAGACTGTTATTGCGGGCGATTGTACAGCCAGCGGAAAATATTAAACACCTCGTATATAGTTCGAATATATTTCCGTGTCTCTTCGAAACGGATCGTTTCAAGGAAGACATCTGGGTCGTTTGAACTGATCTCGCGCCAGGTGATTGTGTTGCCGGGCCCTCCGTTGTAGGCTGCAAGGACGGAGTATAGATCTCCTTCAAATAATTTTCGCTGAGTATCGAGATAGTCGGTCCCAAAGGTAATATTAACAATAGGTCGGGTCAAGTCTTCGCTCTCATAATCCGGCGGCCAGCCGAGGTTTTGGAATATTTCAGCTCCGGTCGCAGGAATTATCTGCATCAGTCCGGTCGCTCCAGTAGAAGAGCGGATTGTGCTGTCAAATAAACTCTCCTGCCGGGCGACACTGAAGATAAACAAGGGGTGAAACCCGTAATCCTGGGCGGATGTGAGAATAATCTCTTTATAATATGGCCCAAAACGGATGTGGTTGAAATATACCGGGGCGGAGAGGGTTTCTGCGTCATCCATGAGCGCCAGATCAAGCAGACCTCTGGCGGCAAGGATTGCTGTGCGATAAATCCCTAAATCGTAAAGATAATTTATCAGCCGGTATGTGAGAACGGCATCTTCTGCTATCGATCCGCGAAGGTATTCAAATTCCACCCGTGCTTCATCATGGCGCCCCAGTTTCCAGAGTTCCGTTCCGCGCAAAAAAAATGGGTTTTCCACGAGTGCACCGGGACCGTTAAAATCAATCCCCTCAGCCAGACCAAATGTAGTTTTCAACCAAGCTTCAGCGTTTTGACGTTCTTCGGCTGAATTAAAGCTGAAATCAAAATTTTCAGGTGGTTCAAAAGGCGGTTGATTATTCAACAGGTCACGGGCTCGTTCACTGTAATATCCGGTTGGGTCAACACTGGAAGCATGTTCCCAGGAACTTCTTGCGCCTTCAAGGTCACCTTCCGCCTGGCGGGATTTTCCAATCCAGAGCAGGGCTGATGCCCGTTCATCGAGCGCAGTTGTCATTGAAAGCAGCCTCTCGAAGTCCGCTTCAGCGCCTTTATGCTCACCTGTCCTGTATCTGGCAATTCCTGAGAGAAGCAGGGCACGATGGGCATTTTCATACTCCGGATATAAATTAACCACTCTACTAAAAAGTTCTGCAGCATTCTTCAGGTCAGCAGCTCTTTCTGCGATTAAAGCTGATGTAAAGATGAATTCCGCGGATCTTTTATGGGTTGGATTATTCTCGGCAAAATTTAGCAATGTCTTAATTGCGTCTTCGTACAATTCTAAATAGAACCACTGCGTATAAGATTTACGCTCGACTGCGCTAGCCCAATTAGGATTGTCTGGATGATTTTCAATTAAATCATCCCATGCATTAATAGCTGACTCATGATTTCCAAGCGCGCTGGATGACAGACCATAATAATATAATCCTGTTCCCCGGTCGCCGGGATTATCTTGAAGGTATCTTTCCAAAGCGGCAATTGCAACGCCGTATTGACCTGCATAAAAATCAACAATTCCCCGGTCCAGTTCGCTCACGGGAGCGCCCTGCTCTACCAGTTCGATCAAAGCATTGTAGGAGTTTAAGGAGGTCGGAAAATTAACCACTGCCTCCAAGTAGGCATCCCATGCTTCCTGGATCTGACCAAGACTAGAATATATCTGCCCTTTTCTGAATGCAATTAGAGCCAGGGTATCTTCATCGCTCGTTTGGGTCTTAATATCATCGTACATCGCAAGGGCTTTTTCTGTCTGCCCTGCAAGTGCATTCGCTCGCGCTGCTTTCATCTGGAGGAGAATATTATCAAGAAGGTTTCCAGATTCAATCGCAGATAGATAGTCAGTCACTGCACCGGTATAATCTCCCGAAGCGAAAAGAGCATCTCCGCGTAAATTTAAAACGTAAGCGTCGACCACTCCCGGATTGAGAGCCATATAATTTAAATAGGCATCCGCTGCCTGTGAGTATTGTTGCTGTGCATTGTGAGCTTCACCCAGGTAAAAGTAAGCTTCTGGTAGGAGCTTTGTATCAGGATAATTTTGTATTAAAGTATTGAGGTCCTCAACAACCTGAAAGTAATTCCTTGCCATCATCCATGCTTTGGCTTTGCCGAATAACGCAACAGCTTCAAACTCAGAATCGCTGCTGTTTTCGAAAGCTAATTGGTATTCAGTCAGTGCTTTTTCCCAATCGCCAACGGATAGGGCTGAATCGCCGCTTTCAATACTCAGCGATGGCTGCAGGGTGGGGGTAGGTGCCTCTGTCGGTATTAAGGTAATTGTTACTTCACTGGAAGGCTGAATGACTGAAAATGGAGTGTTTGTATGCTTGGCAACCCGGGAGATTTCTTTTGCAGGCATTACACATCCTGCCAGCAATAACGCTGGAAGAATCCATGCCAGGTGCGGTTTTCTGTCCATGAACGAGACTATAATGCTATCGTGGTCGCATGTCAATATCGCTGTTTTATGGGCTGGAAACCTTTCTTTGACAAAGAACTATACCCATGTTAAACTTTTTTCACCTTTTAAAATAAGGTAATTTTCTCATTCGCTCTCGAACGAGGGCGTTTTTCATGTTTACCGGTTGTTGTTTTTTTAGCTGTCCCTTGGATTTAGTATACAGGAATGTTGAATTATGCGAACAATTGAATGGAATTATAAAAATAATTCAATCGAGATGATCGACCAGCGCATTTTACCTGGGCAGTTCGAAATCGTTGAATACACAGATTATAAAGAAATCGTTTACGCCATTCAAGATATGGTTATCCGCGGCGCCCCTGCGATTGGTGCGGCAGCTGCTTTTGGAATGGCATTGGCAGCGTACCAGTCAAAGACTTCCGACATAGATAGCCTGCGGACAGACCTGCGACTTGCTGCTCAGAAGTTAGGGGATGCACGTCCAACAGCTGTAAACCTGCCATGGGCATTAATGCGGATTTTAAGAATCGTAGAACAGTATCAGGGAAATCAAGCTGATCTGCGAGAGCGGATTTTAATGGAAGCTCAGAAAATCGCGGATGAAGATGTGGAAATTAACAAAAGAATGGCAAAATATGGTGCAAGCTTGATAGATGATGGAGATACTGTAATCCATCACTGTAATACTGGAGCGCTTGCTACTGTTGATTGGGGTACTGCCCTGGGTGTGATCAGAATGGCGTACGAGCAGGGAAAGAAAATACATGTCCTGGTTGATGAAACCCGCCCGCGCCTTCAAGGATCAAGGCTCACTGCCTGGGAATTACAGCGTTACCAGATTCCATTTGATGTAATTACGGATAATGCTGCGGGATATTTTCTTAAGTCCGGGCAGGTTCAAAAGGTTGTTTTTGGCGCTGACAGGGTAGCATCGAATGGGGATGTCGCAAATAAAATTGGCACGTACATGCTGGCTCTGGCTGCTCACGAAAATCAAGTACCCGCATATTCAGTTGTGCCAACCTCAACAATCGACCTTTCATTAAAACATGGCGGCCAAATACCAATTGAGGAGCGCGATCCAGGTGAGGTGCTAAATTTAGAAAAGAAAGGCAGACCGATGTCGCCAGAAGGGATCACAGCCAGAAATCCGGCGTTTGACGTAACACCTAATCAACTAATAACCGCTATAGTCACAGAGAATGGGATAGTTCGCCCCCCATATTTAGAGAACTTGGCAAGGGCAGTAGAAGGGTTATTGTAATAATGGATATTGTCCTGACCGGCTCGGTCGCTTTTGACTATCTGATGACTTTTCCAGGTTATTTCAGGGAACATATTTTACCGGATCATCTGGATAAAATCAGCCTGTCTTTCTTGGTGGATTCCATGGTGCGCAGACGAGGGGGAATTGCGCCAAATATCGCTTATACACTTTCTTTATTCGGTGAGAAACCGGTATTGTGGGCTACGGTTGGCGAGGATTTCGACGAATACAACGATTGGCTTGAATCCAGGGGGATTGATACCAGAGGGATTCAGGTAATTCCAAACGAATATACTGCATCTTTTTTTGTAAATACAGACCTGTCGCAGGCTCAAATAGCAAGTTTTTACCCAGGGGCAATGGCGTTTGCAGCCCAGAATTCTTTACTGAAACTGCGAGGAAAGAAACCTGATCTAGTCGTGATTTCGCCAAATGCGCCGGAAGCGATGATTCAGCATGCAGAAGAGTGCCAGGAATTGGGTGTGCCATACATATACGACCCAAGCCAGCAAATTGTCCGCCTGTCCGGAGACGATTTATGCAGCGGGATAAGCGCAGCGCACGCTCTTTTCGTGAATGAATATGAATATGAATTGATCCGGAAAATGACCAAGCTGGAAAAGGAAGCGATACTTGAGTGTGATCCTGTATCGTTTATCGTCGTAACACGTGGGAAAATGGGCTCGACAGTTTATTCCCGAACAGGTGAAATTAGTATTCCTGTGGTACAGCCTGAAAGAATCAGCGACCCTACCGGAGTGGGTGATGCATTCCGGGGCGGTTTTCTGGCTGGATACAGCCGTGGTTTGGGTTTGGAAATTTGCGCTCAAATGGGAGCGCTGGCTGCGAGTTACTGCCTGGAGAATCATGGGACACAGGGTCATTTTTATAATCCCGAAGATTTTGTTAAGAGATTTCGACAGCATTTTAACGATAACGGACAGCTTGATATCCTGATTGAGAAGGGACAATAAAAGCTAAAATTCTGGTTTATTCAAATTATCTAAATTCAGATTTGATGGAGTAGCGGATGGAAAATTATGATGTTAAGGACTTAAGTCTAGCGGAAGGTGGGCGCAGAAGGATCGAGTGGGCTGAAAGAGAGATGCCGGTTTTAAGATTAATACGGGACCGGTTCAGGCGTGAACGACCTCTGCAAGGTGTACGAATTTCTGGTTGTCTTCATGTTACGACCGAGACAGCTAACCTGATGAAGACTCTGGCTGAAGGTGGGGCGGAAGTAGTCTTAACCGCTTCAAATCCGCTTTCAACCCAGGATGATGTTGCTGCTTCCCTTGTCACTCATTACGAGATTCCCGTTTATGCAATCAAAGGTGAGAGCAACGTCTCCTACTATAAACATATTGATGCTGCTATAGATCATAAACCTCATTTGACAATGGACGATGGTGCCGACCTGGTCAGCACGCTGCACAAAGACAGACGGGAAAATCTTGCCGAGGTAATTGGCGGGACAGAAGAGACAACGACTGGAGTGATCCGATTGCGGGCGATGGCAGCCGATGGGGCGCTAGAATTTCCAATTATTGCGGTAAATGATGCTCAGACAAAACACTTTTTCGACAATCGCTATGGAACCGGTCAGTCGACCATAGATGGTATTGTCAGAGCAACAAATGTACTCCTGGCTGGTAAAAATCTAATTGTAGCAGGATACGGTTGGTGTGGAAGGGGGTTAGCGATGAAAGCCAGGGGGATGGGTGCACAAGTGATCGTCACAGAAGTTGACCCGCTGCCAGCCCTGGAAGCTTTGATGGACGGCTTTCAGGTGATGCCGATGAATAAGGCGGTTGAAATAGGAGATATCTTCGTAACTTTAACAGGTGATATCAATGTGATCGACCGGCATCATTTTGAATTGATGAAGGATGGGGCTATTGTGGCGAACTCCGGGCATTTTAATGTTGAAATAAATATCCCTGCCCTGGAGGAGATGGCACGCAATAAGCGCCTTGTCAGACCCTTCGTAGAACAATACACATTGAAGGACGGAAGGAGGATCAATTTATTGGGAGAGGGGCGCCTGATCAACCTTGTAGCAGCTGAAGGACATCCTTCCAGTGTTATGGATATGTCCTTTGCTAACCAGGCGCTAAGCCTGGAGTACATGTATAAAAATGCAGCTGAGCTGGAAAACCGAGTCTACGTTGTTCCGGAAGAAATTGACCGGGATATCGCCAGGTTGAAGTTATCTGGTGTGGGAGTGGAGATTGATACGCTCTCACCCGAGCAGGAAGCATATCTCAATTCTTGGAAGGAAGGAACTTAATTCGCTGTCTGATTAATCTTCTTCCTGCATCCACTCTTCGATTGGATTAGGCAGATCCCCACTGAGTGTCTGCTGTCTGACAGCATGCTCAATTTCAGCGGTTAATTCGGGGTTTTGTTTCAGATACTCTTTTGAATTTTCCCTGCCTTGTCCAAGACGGATGTCACTGTAGGAATAGAAAGAACCGCGCTTGCTAATAATATCTAGTTCTGTCGACAGATCCAACAAGTCCCCCGCCTTGGATATTCCTTCGTCATACATTATGTCAAATTCTGCTGTTCTGAACGGTGGGGCGACCTTATTCTTAACCACTCTAACTCGAGTCCGGCTTCCTATGATCTCGGAACCAGTCTTGATGGATTGGATCCGGCGGCAGTCGAGACGGACTGAGGAATAAAATTTCAATGCCATTCCCCCGGTGGTGGTTTCCGGGCTTCCAAACATTACGCCAATTTTCTGGCGGAGCTGATTTGTAAAAATAACCGCGGTGTTTGTTTGTTTGATTGCGCCTGAAAGCTTGCGCAAAGCTTGTGACATGAGGCGGGCTTGCATTCCCATCTGCGCATCACCCATATCGCCTTCGATTTCCGCCCGCGGAACCAGAGCAGCCACGGAGTCGATTACTACCACATCCACTGCGCCTGATCTCACTAAAGTCTCGGCAATTTCGAGCGCCTGCTCACCTGTATCCGGTTGGGATATTAACAAAGATTCTAGATCAACACCGCAACGAGCCGCATAAGGTGGATCTAACGCATGTTCCATGTCGATGTATGCGCAGGTCCCATCCAACCTCTGGGCTTCCGCGACAATATGCTGGCAGATGGTCGTTTTTCCTGAGGCTTCCGGACCATAAATTTCTGTAATGCGACCTCTTGGGATGCCTCCAACCCCCAGGGCAATATCAAGGGATAACGCGCCGGTGGGGATTGCTTCAACTGTCAGATGTTGTGATTCACCCAGCCGCATTATTGATCCCTCTCCGTATCTTTTTGTTATGTCACCAAGGGCATTGTCCAAAGCCAGTCTTTTCGCATCGTTTTGTTCGCTTTCATCGGCTGCTTTTTTTGCGGTCATAATGGTTTCTTCTCCCTCAAAAAATTGTCCCTCATTTTAGCACAAGTGTTCTATTTGTCAAGTGCTAATTATCCCAATTCTTGTCTCGAGCCTTGGAGAATTTAATCCACCTGATCATCCGGAATCTTGAATTGAATGGAGGTCTGATCTACAACCATTCTTTTTACAGGTTTTGTTTCCTGGTTCCTACCGGCTTTATCGATGATTTCCGCAAAATATAGCCTAGCTTCCAGTTTCAAGGTTTTATCAGCCACCTCGCAAGGTAGGTGCATTGTCAAATCCATTTTTCTAGTCATGCTTTCAATAATACTGGCTGATGTCAGTACTCTGCCTTCGTTATTTGAAATAAAAAAGTCAGCATTTGGAGCTTTTTGGGAAGGATCCACTTCTAAAAAAACATGGATTAATTTTCCCCCTGGCAAGGGCTCAGCTTTTATTTCTCTAATCCTGACTTTGTCAGGTGGCAATGGAATTTCATCCGGATTTTTGAAAAATATATCCATATTTACATACCAACGCAGTATGCCAGACCGACAGTACCAGGCCCTGCGTGGGTTCCGACTACCGGGCTGACCTCTGAGAATACAGTTTCAACCGGGTTGAATTTTTCTATTGAAGTACCAAGCAGGTACTGTGCGTCCTGGGAAGAATTCGCATGCAGCGATGCTATCCGGACAGGATCACCTCCTGAAATCCGTTCTTCCACAAGTTCAATCAACCGGTTCAGGGATTTTTTTCTTGTTCGCACTCGTTCTATGGCTTCAATTTTTCCGTCTTTTACTTCCAGGATTGGTTTAAGATTTAGAGCTGCACCCAGAAAACGGCTGGCACCTCCGATTCTACCTCCGCGATGGAGGAATTCAAGTGTGTCAACAGCAAATATAACACCAACATGCGCGCGAGCTTTCTCAGCCACTTTCTTGCACTCAGCCAAGCCTGCCCCTTCTGTTGCTGCTTTTGCAGCCTGTAAGACCTGAAACCCAAGTGCCATAGCTACGCTGTGCGAATCAACAATTTCAATTGGTGCGTCTGTAAATTCTTCTTTGGTCTGGGTTGCTGAACTAATCGTGCCGGATAGCTCTTCTGAGATCAGAATCGCCAAGATTTCATACTGCTGCTCTAGCAAGTTTGAAAAAATTTTATCGAAGGATTTTGGAGTCACTTGGGATGTTGAGGGCATTCTATCCGTATTTGCCAAGCGGCTATAGAATTCATTTGGATATATATCAACACCGTCTTCATATGTATCTTCACCCCAGATAAGAACCTGGGGAGCCACGCTGATCGAATATTTTTGCACTAAATTGTCTGGGATATATGCTGTACTATCGGTAACGATTGCCACTTTGGACATTTTTCTATCTCCGGGTTTCTCTGAGTTAGATTGTGAAATAAATTGCTATCAGATAAAACCCCCTTGCATTTTGTAAGTTACGGTATGTTAACTACATACCTTGACCAATAGTTACGATCTTGCTAAAATGCTGAGTTGTGTTTGAGAAACTGACAGATCGGTTGAACGAGGTTTTTAAAGAACTCCGCCGCCGGGGAAAGCTCTCGGAGGCGGATGTCGATTCTGCCATGCGCGAGGTCAGGCTAGCCATGCTGGAGGCGGATGTTAATTATGGTGTTGTAAAAGAATTCGTCTCCCGGGTTCGTGAACGGGCAATTGGCCATGAAGTATCTAGAGCTTTGAATCCCGGTCAGCAGGTCATTAAAATTGTCAATGAGGAGTTAATCACAACGCTTGGCGATCCAGAACCGCTTAATTTAAGCGGCGCAAAACCCAGGACAATTGTACTGGTCGGTTTGCAGGGTTCAGGAAAGACCACTGCAGCGGGGAAACTGGGAAGATTCCTGCGCTCACAGGGAGAAAGGATTTTGCTGGTTGCGGGAGATCCATACCGTCCCGCTGCTGCCCGTCAACTGGAGGCATTAGGCAACCAGCTTAACATCCCGGTGTTCATAAGGGAAGATATCCAACCCCCGGAGCTTGCCCGGAATGCGCTGGAAAATGCACAAAAAGGAGGTTACTCTGCTGTAATTTTCGACACGGCGGGAAGATCACAACTTGATGAAGAAATGATGGTTGAACTTAGCGCGATTAACGAAAAAGTCAAACCGATTGAAGTTCTGCTTGTGGCGGATGCTATGATGGGTCAGGAGGCAGTAAATATCGCAAAGGGTTTCAATGAAGTCATACCGCTGACCGGTCTTATTCTTACTAAGATGGATGGAGATGCCCGGGGAGGTGCTGCAATTTCAATGCGCTCAGTGACTGGTGTTCCAATCAAATTTATTGGGACCGGCGAGACTCTGGATGCCCTTGAAGTTTATGATCCCAGCAGACTTTCCAGCCGTATCCTTGGAATGGGCGATGTAATTGGATTGATCGAAAAAGCAGAAACTGCTTATGATGAAGAAACTGCAAGGGAACAAGCTGAAAAACTGATTGCAGGTGAATTTAGCTTGCAAGATTTTGCTGATCAATTAAAAAAGCTGCGTAAAATGGGACCAATCGGACAATTATTTGATATGATGCCGGGCGGCATGGGGCAGATTACACGCCAGATTTCCCCTCAAGACGCAGAAGATCAGCTAAAAAGGACCGAAGCGATAATAAATTCGATGACCATCGAGGAACGCCGAAAACCCGAAATCCTGAATGCATCCCGCCGACGGCGTATCGCATTTGGCTCGGGGACCCAGGTCCAAGATGTGAACCGCCTGTTGAAACAATTTAAACAGACCCAGAGAATGTTCAAAACTTTGAAAAAAACAGGCAGCAGGGGTTTGTCTGGTTTATTTGGGTAGTATTTGGAAGAATTTTTTGAATTTTTAATATATAATTGGTCGGCAACTCGTCACATGCGTTCCTTCCACGCTCCCTCTCTGACTGGTTGTACGATAAAAATCTAAATTAAAGAGAAAAACAAGGAGAATTTCTATATGGTCCGGATTCGTTTAAGGAGAGTCGGAGCGAAAAAGCAACCGAGTTATCGAGTAGTGGCTGCCGATAAAGAATCACCACGCGATGGGCGTTTTATTGAAAACCTGGGATTTTACAACCCCAGGACTGAACCTGCCACAATCCAGCTGCATGAAGATCGAATTTATGATTGGTTAGGCAAAGGAGCCCAGATGAGCGATGCTGCTGAAAAAGTATTACAGATCGCAGGTCTGCTTGATCGATATGAACGCTATAAAACCGGTGAATCTCTTGAGGTTTTGCTGGAAGAGGCAAGAGCAGCGGAAGCAGAGAGGAATATCGATCCTAAAACAAAGAGGCAGGCTCCCGAGAAATCAAGTAAAAAAGCAAAAAGGAAAACCGAGACTGAACCCACCTCTGAAAAATTAGAAGAACCTGAGTCAGAAGCCGAAACCGAAGCTGAAGAGGTCGAAGAAATAACGCAGGAGGTTGAAGAACCAGAAGAACCTAAAGAGGCTGAAGAAATTATAGATGAGGTCGATGAAGTTTCTGATGAAGCTCCTGCGGAGGTTCTAGAAGAGCAGGAGGAAACTGAAGAAGATACCAGCGATATCGAACCTGAAGAAGAGCAGGCTGATTCAGTTGAAGCGGAAGATGAGGATGGTCAAACGGAGTCCGAAGATTCAGAAAGTGATAAATCAGAGCAGTCTGAAAGCTGATCAGAAGGGGATATTGCAAACATGAGAGAATTGATTGAATATATTGCCAGTTCGCTGGTAGATGATCCCTCCCAGATTGAAATTCGCCAATTCAGGAGAGGTTCACAAATTACTTTTAAATTACGCGTAGCACGAGAAGATATGGGCAGGATAATCGGTAAAAGTGGAAGAGTGGCTAACAGTATCCGGACACTTCTGCGAGTATCTTCAGCAAGGGAGGGTAAAAGAGCCGCGCTCGATATTGTAGAGCCCAGATGAAAGGCAAAGAAATTTCTTCCGATCAAGCAGATTTTTCAGGCTCGCCCATGCCTGGCGAGCCTGTCTTTTTAGTTATCGGTAAACTCCGCCGCCCACATGGTTTGAAGGGTGACATATTGATGGAGGTTATGACCGATTTTCCTGAGAGAATAAAATCCGGCGAACTGGTATATATTGGAGAAGAATTCAAGGAATCATATTTCAGGACATGTAAATGGCATGGAAAATTAATGCGTATCTCTTTTGAAGGAATCAATGATCCAGAATCGGTTGGGGAATATCGGAATAAGTACGTTTATGTACGTTGCGATAACAGCCCAGAATTACCTGAAGGCGAATTTTACCATCACCAGTTGATAGGATTACAGGTTATATCTGACGATGGAAAAAACCTGGGGGTCGTCACTTCCATCCTTGAAACCGGAGCCAATGATGTATTGAGTGTTCAGGATATGCACGGAAGGGAGATTTTAATACCTGTCATTCAACAGGTTATGCGGGATGTGAATATTGAATCTGGTATCATAACCATTTATGTCCTCCCCGGATTAATTCCGGAAAGTAGTAAAAAAACCAGTTAAATACCGGTCAGCTGGAAATTTTCAGAGAATTCTCTGTTAGAATTTTTGATCTTTATGGCAGATAACAGCATTAAATACTGGGTTGGATTTAACCTCGTCAAAGGGATAGGACCTGTAAGATTGCGCGGGCTAGTTGACTTCTTTGGGGATGTCGAAAGCTCATGGAATGCCAGCCTATCTGACCTGGAGCGATCAGGTTTAGGGTTAAAGGAAATTAATGCCCTTCAGGAAATCAGGTCAAGCGATTTACTTGAACGCACATGGGACTATATTCAGTCGAAAAATATCACTGTATTGACCTGGGAAGATGACAAGTATCCTAGGCTACTGCACGAAATTGACCACCCACCACCGGTGCTTTATCTACGGGGAGAAATACGGGTTGAAGATGATCCCAGTGTTTCGGTTGTTGGCACGCGCAGGATGACAGAATACGGAAAACAAGTCACGACTGAATTATCCCAGACGCTTGCACACAATGGGATCACAATCGTAAGTGGGTTAGCGCGTGGGGTTGATGCTGTCGCCCATCGAGTCGCTCTCGAGTCGAATGGGAGGACGATAGCGGTATTCGGATGTGGGATTGACCGTGTTTATCCTCCGGAACACCGTAGTTTGGCGGAGGAAATTGCTGGACACGGTGCACTTGTTTCTGATTACCCGCCTGGAACCAAACCAGAAGCGTCCAATTTTCCAGCCCGAAACAGAATCATCTCAGGACTTTCGAGGGTAGTAGTCGTAATTGAAGCTGGGTCGAGAAGCGGAGCTTTAATTACTGCAAATTTCGCTGCGGAACAGGGGCGGGACGTTTTTGCAGTTCCAGGGTTTATATATTCGCCTGCCAGTACAGGCACAAACAACCTAATTCAACAGGGGGCATTTCCGATGCTGGGTCCCCAGGATGTGCTTGAGATTCTAAACCTGGACATGATTGACCAGCATCGCTCCGCCCGCCAAGAATTACCGGCTGATGCTACTGAGGCGGAATTATTGAGGTTGTTGGGGCGAGAACCTTTACATGTTGATGAAATCAGTTCAAAGATTAATATGCCGATTGAAAATGTAACCGCTTCTTTAGCGGTAATGGAATTGAAAGGTATGATCAGACAGGTTGGATCAATGCATTATGTTGCAGTGCGTGAAGCTGCTGCCAAGTACGAACCTTAAGGAGAAAACAAAGCAGTGGTTGAAGATTTTTATGCAGTTATTATGGCAGGTGGAGGCGGAACACGTTTGTGGCCGTTATCTCGAACATCAAGACCAAAACAGATGCATAGATTGTTCGGGGATGATTCGTTGTTTCAGATGGCAGTGAACCGACTTGATCAATTGTTCCCGCCTGAAAGGATCCTGGTAGTAACTATTCAGGAGCAGGCAAGCCAGTTGCATGAACAGCATCCTGGGATACCAATCGAAAATTTCCTGATTGAACCTGAACCTCGTGGAACCGCCGCTGTGGTAGGACTTGCAACCATTGCATTGAAAAACAGGCAGGAAAATGCAGTTATGGCTGTATTGACAGCGGATCACTTTATTGGAAATGTGACTGCGTTTCATACTGCACTGAAAGCAGCCTATTTCGCCGCTCGAGATGGCCATCTGATTACCATTGGCATTCAGCCCACTTACCCGGCGACAGGTTATGGGTACATCCAGAGTGGAGAGCTGATTGGAACTTACGAGAGTCGGTCGGTATTTAACGTGCTGCGGTTTACTGAAAAACCTGATCTAGGTAAGGCGGAGGAGATGATTTCAACTGGCAGCCATTACTGGAATTCGGGAATGTTCATCTGGGGAGTGGACGCAATAATGAAAGAATTTGCTCAGCAGATGCCGGATCTGCATGATGGTTTGCTGCGCATAGAGGAAAACTGGGCGACCTCTGGTAGGGAAGATTCAATATATAAGGAATGGTCGCAGTTGGTACCCGAGACGATTGATTACGGTATTATGGAAGGGGCGAATCAAGTTGCGGTAATACCGGTACGGGACCTGGAATGGTCTGATGTTGGGAGTTGGGATTCGCTTTTTGATGTGGTTCAACCTACCGATGAATTTGGCAACATCATTCTAGGCAATGATTCAATTTTGATAGATACGATAGATACACTTGTTTATTCAGAACCTGAGAAAAGAACAATAGCTGTTATTGGTGTGCGTGATCTAATCCTGGTTGATACAGGGGATGTTATTCTGGTTTGCCATAAAAACCATGCCCAAAAAGTTAAGACGGTAGTTAGACAATTAAAAGATGCGGGTAAGAAGGACCTGATTTAATGAATCTGACTCCTTGAAAAAAGTGTCATGGAGGATTTTTTGCAAGCATATTGTGTAAAGTGTAAAACTAAGCGTGAAATTAATAAACCTGAAGCGGTGTTCACTAAGAGTGGTACACCTGCGGTTAGAGGCGTCTGTCCGGTTTGCGGGACGAAGCTATACAGAATGGGGCGTGTGGAAGCTCACAAAAGTATGGACCCACCGGAGGTGGTATCTCCTAGAAAGAAAAACCGTTCGGGAAAACTGGTAATCGTCGAATCGCCAGCGAAAGCACGTACGGTGAAACAAATTCTGGGAAAGGATTATCAAGTCCAGGCTTCTATCGGGCATGTCCGGGACCTGTTGAAATCGAAATTGTCCGTGGATGTCGAAAATGGGTTTACGCCAAAGTACAGAGTCCCAAAAGAAAAAAGACAGGTCGTAAATGACCTGAAGAAGAGCACGAATAATGCCGCAGAGGTATTTCTTGCCACTGATCCTGACCGGGAAGGGGAAGCGATCGCATGGCACCTGACAGAAGCGGTTGAAATTGAACCTGGTTTATCAAAAAGAGTGGTCTTTCACGAAATCACAAAACCGGCTATCGAGAAAGCATTTAACAACCCGCGTGAAATTAACCTGGACCTGGTCGATGCGCAGCAAGCAAGGCGTATTTTGGATCGTCTTGTAGGTTATAACTTGAGTCCTTTATTGTGGAGGAAGATTCGCGGGAGATTATCCGCTGGGCGAGTTCAATCTGTCGCTCTGCGGCTGATCGTCGAACGCGAACGGGAGATAGAGTCATTTGTTCCTGTTGAATACTGGACGATTGAGGTGGAATTTCAACCGGATGGACTTGAAGAAACTTTCATAGCTAAATTGATAAGTGTAGATGGAAAAGATGTTGAATTTGGCGAAAAGGGGGATGTGGATCCTGTTATAGCCGATATGCAAATCTCCAGCTATATCATCGAAGAAATTAAAAAAGGGCAGCGAAAACGATCCCCATCGGCCCCTTTTACAACCAGCACCTTACAACAGGAAGCCTCCCGGAGATTAGGATTAAACGCCCGCAGGACGATGGCACTTGCGCAGCAGCTTTATGAAGGGATTGATATAGGAAATGGTGGACCAGTAGGTTTGATCACTTATATGCGAACCGACTCAACCCAGGTTTCAGATTTGGCGAAAGAAGAGGCGAAGAAATTCATCGCACAACGCTTCGGCAAAGAATACCTTCCGAAGGAAACTCGGGATTATAAAACAAAAGCTCGCCGAGCCCAGGAAGCGCACGAAGCTATCCGGCCGACAGATGTTTTCAGGCAGCCCGGTACGCTGAAAAAATACCTCAAACGGGACCAGCTAAGATTATATAGGTTGATTTGGGAACGTTTCGTTGCATCTCAGATGGCTTCCGCAGTCTACGATACACTTGTCGTGGATGTGAAAGGAACATCCGCGATCCATGAGTATCTGCTGCGGGTTTCCGGCTCATCACTCAAGTTCCCGGGTTTCAGGGCGGTATACAAGAAAATAAAACAGGAAAATAACCAGAACAATAATAACGACGAAGATATTCAAATTCCAGCAGGCATAGCTGTGGATCAGGTTCAGAAATTAATTCGTGTGATACCAGAACAACATTTCACCCAACCCCCTCCCCGATTTTCTGAAGCCTCATTGGTGCGTCTCATGGAGGAATACGGTATTGGAAGACCATCTACTTATGCCCCTACTCTGGCGACGCTCCAGCAAAGGAGATATGTTGAACGGGTAGAGAGAAGGCTGCACCCAACAGAAATCGGGTTTCTTGTAAATGATTTATTAATAGAAAATTTTCCCGACATAATCGAAGTGGGCTTCACCGCGGAGATGGAGGACAACTTAGATAAAATAGCATCTGGTGAAATGCCATGGGTTGAAGTGGTCAGCGATTTTTATGGACCTTTCATAAAAGATGTCCGGCAGGCGGAAGTAAATATTCCGAAGATTGAGACAGAACCTGAATATATTGGAAGAAATTGTCCCAAATGCGGTCACGAATTGATGATCCGTTATGGTCGTTATGGAAAATTTATCAGCTGCAGTAATTTCCCGGCATGCAGATATACAGAACCCTGGCTTGAAAAGATCGGCGTCAAATGTCCGCTGGATGGTGGAGAATTGGTTCAACGAAAAACACGCAAAGGCCGCACATTTTATGGTTGCGCGAATTACCCTGAGTGTGATTTTACCTCCTGGAAGCGACCAATTAATACCGCCTGTCCCAACTGCGGGGGTCTACTGGTTGAGTCGAATAAAGAACATATGGAGTGTATCGAGTGTGAACATAAGTTTCACAGTAATGAGATTAATAAGGCTGAGTAAAGAGGGGAATTTGATTCGGCATAATTCTTGCAATTACTTCTAGAGCATAACTTCGTAAATGGTATACGGGTTTTAATTTTCTTGTATTGATCTCTTCCGAAATCAGTGCAAAGTTAAAACCTGTAAGCTGGTTCAAAGCAAATTGATCATGGATGATTACCGATTGAAATTAAATTACGTATCTTACCTGAATTTGATATTTGTAATAAGGGAGAGCGGATATGGATGCTGTTCGTGAACAAGTGAAGAATCCGGTCGTGGTTGGCATAATTGGATTTATTTTGGGGGTTATTTTTGGGCTTATCGTGCTTGGTTGGTGGTTATGGCCTGTTGAGTGGACCAACGCGAATCCTGAGGATTTAATGCCCGAAGAACAATCAGAATATCTGAGGATGAGCATTGAGGCTTTTGGATACAGCGGTGATGGTGAACGTGCTCAATCGCGGTATACACGATTAGGTGAAGATGCTGAACCTGCAATGGAGTTGATCGAAATAAACCCCGAAAATATGGATGCCAAGCTTCTTCTGGATTATAAAGCCGCAGTCTCAGCACCAACTTCGATGCTGGAGGATAGCGAGCTAGAGCCAGAAACAGAAGCGACACTTTCTGCAGAGGAAATCCTGTTACCTGAAGAGGCTGGAGAGAACCAGGTGGAGGAAGAACAACCTGAAGAAATTAGGACTGAAGAAAGCGAGTCGAACAGTCTCCTGGGAACTTTCTGGCCTGTGGTTTGCCTGGTTGTATTTGTAGTTGCGGCAGCCGGAGTTGTGCTGTTTATCCTGCGCGGGAGGGGAAGCCAGGAACCGCAGCCGCAATTTGAAGCGTATGAGGGTGAACCTCCTGATAGCGAAGTACCCTGGGAAGAATATAGCGCTGCATCAGAGACAAGCAGTGAGGAATCTCTTATTGGACAGTTTATGGCATCCTACCAGCATGGGGATGAGATGTTTGATGAATCATTCAGTATCGATTCCCAAACTGGAGAATTCCTGGGAGAGTGTGGGATTGGAGTGTCGGAGACGATCGGTGTAGGCGATCCGAAAAAGGTTACAGCATTCGACATATGGCTGTTTGACAAAAATGATATCCAGACCGTGACGAAAGTATTGATGAGCAGCAGCGCGTTTAATGACGATGAATTGCGCCAACAAGTTGCGGCAAAGGGTGAACCAATCCGGGTCGAACTCGGTGAGAGAACAACACTTGGAACACAGACATTAAACTTGGTTGCAGAAGTGATTGATATGACCTACGGAGAAGGTAGTATGCCGCAGGAAAGTTACTTTGAGAGATTAATTGTCGAATTTCGGATAACTCAAAAGGTTTAGCGGAATCAACTAGAGTAAAAATTAAATGAATGCGGGCGATCTTACAGCCCGCATTCTTATTTTAATTACGGTCACTCAATAGAGAGAATTTTTACTTTTATCCTGCCATTAGGGGTTTCAACTTCAACGGATTGACCTGCTTTTTTATTCATTATCGCTTTTCCAAAAGGTGATTCGTATGATATCCGGTTGTTGCGCGGATCGGCCTCCTTTGCTCCAACAATCAAGAATGTCTCTGCATTGTAGCCTGATTCTTGAAGAGTGACTTTCGTGCCGATTTTTACCACATCGTTCTCCCCATGGTTTTCATCAACGACAATAGCGTTTTCGATAAGGTATTCCAATTCCTGGATTCTTCCTTCCAGAAATGCTTGATCCTCTTTTGCTTTATGGTAGTCAGCGTTCTCGGATAAGTCCCCCTGCTGGATAGCAGCTCTCAATCGCTGCGCCATTTTTACGCGTTCAGGGCCAGTCAGGCGGGAAAGCTCTTCCTTTATACGAGAGGCTCCTTCAGTTGTTAGATATGTTTGCTCGTCCATAACGTTCTCCAAAGATGGCAATTCTACCAGCAAATAATAATAAAACGATTAAGATCTTGGTCCTTTATTTTCGCAGGGATTCTGTGATTACTAGATCCGCTGTATTACAGCATGGTCGAGGGGTCGAATAATTTCTTGTGTTCAAAAACAATTGTATGGTCCGATAGACCAGCCAAATGTTCGCAAATCGTTTGTTCAAGCCCGATCTCATTTATCCTGTCTTTGGAATTTCCAGGCAGCAGAACTGGCTCGGACTGGTAAGCTTCGAAAAGCTCAGAAAAGATCTTCTCCGCGATGTTGACCTTGCGGATGACCAGCTGGTGATTGTATAAATTTGTATACAAAAAATCTCTTAGCTGGCGAATCCTGCGGTGCATATCAGTGCTAAAAGTGACAATGTTGTATGACAGATGCTGGATATCAGGTGGCGAACTTATTTTATTGTCCAGAATGTTTTGTTCAGTTGCCTGAAGAAGATCACTTATCAAATAATCAATCAAAGAGCGAAGCAACCATTGGATGGATAACTTATTTATTCCTGAACTGTTCGATCGGTTACCTTCCATCATGATTTCCCAGATAGTCAAACCTTCCAGCGCTTCGAGTGGGATAATTTTCGAGCTAAGCCCGTCTACCAGATCAAATGCATCCGAAGTAATGGTATAGGCGGCAGAAGCAATCTGCGATTCCAGATGTGCCCGCAAATCCGGATTGTATTCACTCGCCTCATGAGAATTTATTGGAGGGTCGAGCTTCACGATTCCTTCTCTTAATTCCCAGGTAGGATTAATTCCAGGAAATTCCAGAGAAATGCGCTTTCCGGTTGTAATGATCTTTAGAGAATTGATTCTGTAGTCAAATAAACCATAATCCTTCATTAATCGCGCCAGTACGGGTTCGCCAGCGGGCCCAAATGCAGTATTGCCAAGTTCGCGTGCCAGACAAATCGCTTCCACTAAATCTTCATTCGCACCCAGCGCACGAGCAATTGTCCTGCTGGTTTGTACGACTTCGAAGGCATGTGCTAGTCGGGTTCTCGGCTTGTTATTCTTCCAGCTGAAAAGCACTTGAGATTGAAATCCCATTCTTTGAAATGCGTGTGTATGCTGGATTCGGTCCCGGTCAATTTGATAGTTGGTTTTATTTAAAGAGCGTTGTTCAGGATATACTCTACCTTTTGAATCCCGGCTGCGATTGCCATAAGGAGCCAGAACCTGATTTTCGTTATTTTCCAATTCCTTTTGGGTATATATCATTACACTTACCTGGATTTTGAGACTATCTGGTTATTAATTTTTGTATTGGGAGAGATTTCAACCTCTCGCAAGATAACGGAATCGGTAATTTCAACATTGTCTCCGATAATGCAGTTTTTTTCTAAATATACATTTGGTCCAATAATACAGTTTGCTCCAATTATGGTGCCTTTCTCAATGTATAAAGGTGATGTCAAATGGGATGATTTTCCAACCGCCTGGGGCTGGATCTGGGGCTGCTCAAAGCCTGCAGTAAGATATTGCTGGTTAATATTCAGCAGGTCTTCCGGTGTTGTGATGGTTATTCGGCTGTCGATATCAACACCTCTTACTCCACCGTATCGATCAATTAATAGTTGTATTCCACTCTGTATTTCATATTCAGTCCGTGGTGAAGGTTCAATTTCGGGCAATAATGTTAAAAATTCTTGGGAAAAACAGTAGAGCGGTAAACTGACGATTTTCGAACGCGTCTCACCAGGAGATGGTTTTTCGATAATCCTTAATATTTGATCCTCTTTCAATTCAACAGCCGCACTCTGGGTTAACTGGTTCTCTTCAACTTCCATTAAGGTCAGGAGAGCGTTAATTTCATGATCAGAATTCCAGATCATTTTCATTTTTGCGAGATAATCAGGTGTGATTAAATTATCGCAGGCAGAAAGGTAAAAATCACCTTCAATTAGTGGTACCGCTTTTTTCAGTGCATCTGCAGTACCAATAGGATTTTCCTGGTAAACAAAGCGAATGTCGGCATTTGTATGGGATTCATGCTGGAAATAGCGCGTTATTGACCGGTCGTGCGGGTGGACCACAAGGATGAAATCGTTTATACCGATTGATACAAAGTGCTCGACAACCCGCTCCACGATCGGCTTACCGAGTATGGGAAGCATCCCTTTTGAGCGATCAAGTGTTAGAGGATGCAAACGCCGCCCTGCTCCTGCCGCAAGTATGACTGCCTGCATGGATTCTGAATTCTCTTCTATTTGATAACCAAATAAGAATTGTTCGTCTGGTTTTTCTTGGTTCAGTGATTTTACCATTTACTGGCTCAATTGATAAATGCGAGGCAAAAAGGAGCTGTTTTAATTTGGTAAATTTTTTTTGAAAGTTACCGCCGGCTTGTAGAGAGAATTATGAGCAGGCGGTTAAAAAATTGATGATATTTTGAAAAAATGAAATAACTTTTTCTTAATTTCGTAATAACGCAAAAAGTGCTATACTATCATTGTTTTTTCGACTACCATAAAGGAGTCTGACATGAAAATTCTAAGCTTAAATAAATCAAGTAAGACAATCCTGTTTGGACTGAGTGCGCTTCTTGTGGTATCAGTTGTTGCGGCGGTTTTTGTTCAACCGGCGGCGGCAGCAACTTGTAAATTTAAACATAAAGTACAGCCTGGTGAAACATTGTCGTCCATTGCCGACCTTTACGGGGCAGACTGGCGTGAAATAGCCGAAGCAAACAAATTAAAAGAACCATATGTACTCCAGGTGGACCAGGTTCTTTGTATTCCAAGCGGGTCTAAGCCAGCAGATACCGATTCTGAAGATTCTGAAGAGGTTTCAAGTGGTCCGGTGATCAATGTCCAGATGGGGTTGGTATCGATCCTTGTAGAGGTGAAAGGGCTTGCCAAAAAAACTGTATATCATTTACTTGTCGGCAATTATCCAGGCTCCTACACGACCAATATTGCACGCTTCAAGACCAATAGTAATGGGTACTACAAGGATTATTTTAAACTGCCGAATTACTACTATTTACAAGCACCACGGGCTCAGGTTTGTGTGAAAAATGTCTGGACTGATAAAACTGGTTGTACAATTATAGACAACCTCAGTTATTACAATAACAATTGTTCCTATTTTGGATGCCAACGAACTTTAAAAGGTTTACGTTAGAAAAAAATAATTGATAGTCAAGATTTGCTGTCAAACCGGAACTCGTAAAGGTTCCGGTTTTGATTTTATCTACTTAGAATAATGGTGCTGTGATAATTATCCTG
>JBJYWI010000003.1:0-2061 GCA_046259385.1 Anaerolineales bacterium | reverse complement strand
GGTCACTGAAGATGGATAGATTTCAAGTACGGCTGCCAGATCGGGTAACAAGGATGACTGAACCTCTCGAGGGTTGCTTTCGGATTGCAGCAGCAATGGAAGTCCTTGCCATAACCATGGAGCAGCATTTTCGGGAATACCTGCATTTGCAAGTACCAGTTGCGTGAGTGTCGTGGTCAACAATTCACTTGAGGCGATCTCGGGATGGTAGACAAGGTAAATCTCTCCAGGGGCGACCCAGGAATCCTGACCATCAGGGAGGGATAGGGCAATATTTGTTCTGAGCGCGTCTGTGCTGGGTAAAAGCAATAGATCAGCCTGCGTCTCTGCCGCCAGACCCAATTTTGCAGCAATGGCAGTATACTTTTCCAAAGCAAAAGCACCTAAGTTGGGCAATATATCCGCTTCTGGAGGAGACATAACCTGGAATGATGGGTCATTTAAATCTGCAGAGGCTGCTTCAAGATGAGGGCCTGCCCACAACCACCCATCTTTCCCCCGGACAAACTGCGCGTCCAGGTTTGCGGTCCTCAAGCTAGGTTCATTATCAGATTCTTCTCCATCATTTTCAGTATATTCCACCTTGATTTGGACTTTTGCAAAGGCATTATCGCCTGAAATCTGTAAATCAGCCGCTTCAAATTCTATCTCGATGGGATCCAGTATTTGCAAATCATCAAACCAGTTCCGATCGGTGGCTATTTGATTGATTTCGGAGGTTGCCAGAAAAGCTGCCTGATCTCCGCGCTGCGAGGCAGTTTCCCGCTGGTCGAGCATCGCCAGAATGGCGGGTTCGCTTTCAGTTCGGTTTAACAGGGAAAGGTTGGCAAGTTGTGCGGCTGCCTCTAATTGATCTGCATTGATTTCTGCAGGCCTGTCGGTCGGGCGGTGAACATGATTTTCCGTGGTTTCATCCCACCAGATCAGCAAATTTGCTGGCACACCTGCCATCCAGAACGGCACATGATCGCTCCTGCCCATATCCGATGCGACCGCCTCAATTCCGAGCATCTCAGCAGTTGAAAGGATCTGTGACTGGAAACTTTCTTCCCCAGCAACAGTAAGGTATTCGGCGCCAGCACCCACCATGTCCAACTGCAGCATTGCCACTGTGTCTTCAAGCGGGTATTGTGGATTGTGCACATAGTAGCTGGAGCCTAAAAGACCGAGTTCTTCAGCATCCCAGGCGGCAAACACGACGGTTCGCTTGGGGACATAGCCCTGCTCTTGCCAACTTCGAGCAATTTCCAGCAAAACAGCAATACCGGAGGCATTATCGTCTGCGCCATACCAGATCGTCCCATCTGGAGAAGCGCCCATATGGTCATAATGCCCACCGATCAAGATGACCTCGTGAGCGTAGGCGGGATCTCGGCCAGGAATTACCCCCAGCACATTACGGGCCAGGCAGCCCGATGATGGACAGGCAGCTTCCCCCAGGGTTTCAAGCTCAAGGGTTGCGCTGGCTTCCAACTGCATGGGGGGAAGCGCATTTTGCAGGTCATCCAGGTTGTAACCTGTCCCCGACAATATTTCATCTACGATATCTGGGTATACTCGGAACGCGGGAATCGTTTTCGGAACCCAGGGAAGGTCGTATCGACTGCCAAAATCTGGAGGGCGCGTTTCAGGATCGGTGTACAGCAGCAGGCCAGCTGCCCCATATTCCAAGGCCAAACGCCCGGTGTTCAGAATATCCTCGGTGGTGATAATGCCCTGGCAAAAAACGACTTTTCCTACCAGGTCAAACTTTTGCAGCGTATCTGGAGCGCATTGGTCTGCCCAGAAGATTGGACCGTGTGTTTTACCATCCCCAAGATAACGGCTGGTAATCGGCGAAAAATCGCTGTATAAGTCAGCCTTCCGCAAAACGCCTTCGGCAGTTTCAACCGTCAAGGTGGGAATATCACTGAGTTGGTTGATATAGATTGGGAAGTTTTGGAAAAAGGAACCATCTTCACCGGCAGGCTGCAGTCCGTAATCACGAAATTTTTCAGCGATATAATTTCCGGCTGCAAATCCACCTGGGGTTCCGGCATAGCGTCCTTCGTAAATTGGACC
>JBJYWI010000002.1:0-1555 GCA_046259385.1 Anaerolineales bacterium | reverse complement strand
GCAAGATGGATTTTCTGACTCATTTTTGGGATATCTCAACTGAGCTTAACCCCAAGGCATCAGGATTGCATGAAAGCAATCGTTTCCCAAATACCAATCCAGATGCAATAATCGACTTATTTGAAAAAGCAGGTTTCTCAAAAACTCTAATTGCCCCCATAGAGATTGAGACACATTTTCGCAACTTTGATGACTATTGGAAACCGTTTTTGGGTGGCCAAGGACCAGCCCCTACATATGTGAGGTCCTTGGATGAATCAGAAAGAAATAATCTCCAGAATGCACTAAATAAACGGTTGCTTATCCAACCAGACGGTTCAATTCCAATGTTCGCACGGGCATGGGCGGCCAGAAGTCAGGTGTAAAAATCGGAAACATTTAATAGATAAATGTATTGCTAAATTATATTGCAGGATTTGTCAAACCGTTGTTGCCTGCTAAACCATTCTGAACCTTCTCTACCAAGCTTATAATATCCAAGCCGTAAAAAAAGCAACCTGCAAACCTTCCCTTAAATTAGCTCAAAGTCTTATAATTGGTCAAAAACGTATCTGAAACCTTTCAATTCCTTCTGTGCCGGTAGTTCTCTCTTGTCTGCACCTCATATCCATATCCCGCTTTCTTTTTCAGACACGAAATCCGTGAAACCCGTCATCTGCGGACAGGTAATCTAAATCGAAAACGGGTCATGGATTGAAAACAGAAGTGCAGAAGCTGGCAATATCATTTCAATTCCTCTGCAGCATATTGTAAATGCGTTTGAATGTTTCTTGTCAATGAGTCAGGATCGCTTACATAAATCCGAGACCTATTATTATCCAAAAATATCATGAATTGAGCTTATGGGCAGGTCAAAATAAAAATATTAGCGCTCCAGCAATTCCGCTACTCCCAGCCAAATCTTTACACAATCTTTACCGTTTCTTTAACTTACCTTTACACTCAGTCCCTATATTAAAACTATATGGATATTACAATTTTTCTCTTTTTGCCCAATAGGGCGAAGAAAGGAGGTGATAATAATTCTGGCTTGTGAATTCGTTGATAGGGCAACTTTGCAACAAATTAATACACGGTCTAAAAGGAGAATGGAAAATGATGGCAAAAATTAAAATGACACTATTGTTTCTGGTTGCAAGCATTGTGGCAACTGGGTCGGTTTTCGCCGGTGCAACGACGGTTAATGGATGGTACGAAGGAGAGGAAATCTATTACATCGATCAAGGTATTGAAGAGGGCGTAACAGAACGAGGAGAGAACGATATTTACCTAATCGGCGGCAATCGAGTTTATCAGGCACAAGTAGTGGAATTCATTCCCGGCGAACCCGGCTACTCACCGCATTGGAATGTCAATGTTGTTAATACTGCACCTGGAGTAACGCTTGCTGACATTCTTGCCTCTCCCTATGTATCTGAGCATTATCCTGAAGCCTTGTTTGATGATGTCGAAGATATCTTGGGCGCAGAAGATGCCGGTTTGGTAACTATTGATGTTCCCGGTATAGTTGTTCTTTGTCCAATTATCTCTGAACACGGTGCGGAGGCTCCGGGGA
>JBJYWI010000001.1:0-1944 GCA_046259385.1 Anaerolineales bacterium | reverse complement strand
ACTTAAGTGAAATTGATATTACATACACAAAAATCACAAAAGATGAGCAGGATTACAAGCGGGTGATAATAACCCAGAGAAATGGGACCATCGTTACCAATGATTATGATAAGGCAGGCCGTTTGGTCAATCGCACAATTCAAAAGGGAGAAAATGTGGAAGGCACCACGTTTGAGAATTTTACATATGATGGTTTGAACCGGTTAACCTATGCAGAGAATGATGATTTTGTGGTGGAGTTCAAATTTGACCCGTTGAATCGAATCACAGAAGAAAAACAAATGGGCAAGCTGGTGAATTACACCTACAGTGTAGTGAACAACCTGCGGCAGATGACCATGAAATATCCCAATGACCGGCTGATCGAAAAGAACTTCGACCTATTGGACCGACTTTCAAGCATCAAGCAAGGTGACAATGATTTAGTTCTTAAAGAAATGAAATATATTGGCAGGTCTTATCGTTTATTGATGAAGCAGTTCGGCAATAATGATGTGGTCAATTATCTATACGATCAGGGCCGCCGCATGACCGAAAAGAAGGCAGTAAATAAAAATTCAGACATAATCAATCATTATAAGCACGGTTATAATAAAGTCCACATGAAGAACTATGAGCAGCGCATGCATGAGAACGGCATCGGCGATGTGTTTGGATACGATGCTGTTTACCGCTTGACCAATGCGAAATTCAACGTTCCCGATCCCACCGCTGCGAATCCCACCGAATTTGAAAGAGAAAGGAACATCTTTCTCGATCACGTCGATAATATCACCCGGATTGATGAAACTAAAAATGGTGAAACCACTCAAATAACCACTGAAATTCTCCCGGATACCGATAATTTTAAATTGAACCAGTACAGCCGTTTCGATCAATGGGGCCTTACCTACGACAAGAATGGCAACCTCACGCAGAAGGGCACGCAGAAGATGTATTTTGACTTCAGGAATCAAGCTGTAAGGGTTACCGATGGCACTGCCACAACTGAAAACAAATATGACGCACTGGGCCGCCGCTTACAAAAGATTGTTAACACAGGTTCCCAGTCTAAAACAGAGAATTACTATTACTCAGGTCACCAGGTGATTGAGGTAAGGGATGGCAATGACCAGGTAAAACGTCAATTTATTTATGGGAATGGAATTGATGAACTCGTCCGGATGGACGCGTACAGTGGGTCAACAATTACACCCTACTACTTCCATACTAATGCGATAGGTTCAACTACAGCGGTTACAGATGCCAATGGTCAGGTTGTAGAGCGCTACAAATATGGGTTGTATGGCATGCCGACGTTCATGGATGCTGCCGGTAATGTCATTGAGGAATATCAAGATCAAAGATTAGCTAATCCATCAACCAGGGTTAGACAGTCTTTAGAAGAAGTATCTTCAGGTTTAAAAAGTCATTTAAAAAGAGGTATGGAAGATGCTGCGTCAGGTACGCTTGAGGCAGGAAAACAAGGTTTGAATTTGGGAATAGGGGTGGCTATTTTTGGATTGGAAGGCAGCGATGCTGGTGATGCCATTGCCATAGTAGATGCGATTCGTGGGAAAGAGATGTTACATGGAGACCAACCCCTTACAACAGTTGAAAGAGGGTTAAATGTAGCAGGTATTATTATTCCCTATGTTGGTGGAAAACTTTTGGTTAAAGCTTATAGGGGTACGAAAACTCTAGCTAAAAAGATTTGGAGAAAAATATTTAAATCCTCAGACGAAGTAATAGATGCTACAAAAAATGGAGCAAAAAATGTTTTAAATTATGAAGAATATAAGCGCGAACTTCGTAGACAAATGTCCAAACCAAATGTAACAGACCCTGATTTGGCTGAGGTAGTGGATGATCTATATCGTCCAGGAGGAACAGTTGGATCAGGAAGCACAGCAGATGCAATTAGACATGAACTTAATACCGGACAAATCCTAAAAGGGAAGTTGC